>JAYVKQ010000301.1:0-10250 GCA_043768285.1 Saprospiraceae bacterium
TCTAAAAAGGGGGATAATGCCTTGAAAAAATGCTCACGCCACATATCAAAATCACCTAAAAAATCGCCAGAAGCGTCCAATTCGCCCCGTTCAATAAGGCGTTTCGCCCCACTTTTCTCTAATAAATACTCTATTTTTTTTGGTACTGCTTGGTATGATTTAACCCAATCTTTATGACCACAACCTAAAAGGGCATATTGTACACCTTCTAAATCTCCTTTGCCCACAAAAGACAACCAATCCACAAATAGTTTAGCATTGTGGGTCGGTTGCCCTTCGTAAGAGGCAGTAATTATCAGCGTAACGCCTTGTGTCGGAAGACGGTGAACAAAATTATTCATTTCACCAATAGTCACAGCGCAACCTCTATTTTGGGCTTCAGTAGCTACGCGTTGGGCAAAACTTTCTGACGCGCCACTGTTAGAACCATAGATGATTAACAAGGGCATTGTATCCGTTTTAGGCGTTACGAATACTGATGGAATATCCCGAAGAAGTCGGGAGGCGGTGTTGGTTTTGTCAATAATGTTTTTAGTTGAAAAGATTATTGGGTTTTTTGTAGCTTTTATAAAAAAATTATTGGGTTTTATGGTCAAAGTTTCTTTTATGTTTAAAGTGTAAGTGGTATCGCCCATGTTTATATCAAAACGCTGTAAAAGCATCGTTAATACTAAAATGGCTTCTTGCATGGCGAAAGCCATACCTATGCAAGCACGTTGACCGTTACCAAATGGTTTCCAAACGTTGGGCGGCATTTTTTGCCAATTTTTGGGGCTAAAACGCTCTGGTTTGAATAGTTCCGCATCACTACCCCATATCTTTTTATCACGGTGCAACATCCAAGAAAGTATGACCACTGTTTGATTTTTCGCAACGGCATATTCACCACCAATCACAGTATCTTCGTAAGGGGAGACGGCAAAAGCGGAAGCCGTAGGATATAGGCGCAAACTTTCTTTTAGCACTTGTTCCACATATTTCAACTGCGAAATATGTTCTATGCGCAGGGTTTCAGTGCCAACTACCCGCTGAATTTCGGCTTGTAATTTCTCTAAAACAGTCGGGTTGTGTAACAGTAAATAAAGCGTAAAAGACAACAACCCGCTTGTGGTTTCATGCCCAGCAATCAGAAATGTGATAAGCTGTTGTCGTATATTTTCTTCCGAAAGTTTTTCCTGCGTAATGGTATCTATATCGTTGAGCATCACGCTTAAAAAGTCCTTTTTAGCTGCCGCTTGTGGGTTATTTTTGCGTTCATTGATAATCTCGTTGGCAACAGCGTGTAAGTATTGGGTATCTCCTTCAAATTTATGATTGGATAGAAACATCAATTTTTGCTGAATGGGCAAACGTTTTGACCTTTTCCCAGCTTCCACCAAAGCATCTACCATCGCATGAACAAAAGGGTGCATTTTTTCACTGTAAAAACTATTGAAACGGTAATCACAAGCACATAAAGCAATGGTATCTAAGGTTAAGCGGGTCATTTCTTCGGCTACATTAATAGGCTTTTTTGCGCCATAACGTTCCAATTTCAACATCAATTGTTCGGCTATATCCATCATTTTGGGGAACATATCCCGAATAGCCATTGTGCCAAATGCGGGCATCAATAGCCGATGTGCTTTGCCCCAATTGGGTTCATACGTATGCGCCGTGAACAAGCCGTCGCCCACGATGTCTCTCAACTCTTCTAATGGCGAGGGTACTTTTTTATCAAAGCGTTTTTCATCACATAACTCATGTACCAAGTCATGGGAATATGCCACAACAATCACCTCTTTGATGGCATCTAACTGATAAATACCATCAAAATTATTAGCAATGTGTATTAAACTTTTTACCAATTGGTTGGCATCCACATCTGGTAAATTGCCAATTAAAGGTATTGGTTTGGGCTGTGGAATATCCCTCATTTATCCTGTTTTTTATGGGGACAAAATTAGTGTGCAGACAGAAGCGGTGGAGAAGAAATTCGTTGATATAAGTCAATTAATAACTATGTACAGGAAAGGAGCATTTTTAAGCAATACCATTAGTTGACAAATATCAATAGACAAGGGCAAAAAGACGGACTACTTTTAGGCGGTGTTCTAAACGATACCCCCTCAGTATTTTTTAACTCAAATCACTTTTATTTATGGCAAAACAAATTCAAAAAGTACCTATTGACGACAACCCAAAACTATTTGAACTCAACGCTGACAAAGTGTCATCAGAAGAAGAGTTTTTAACTACCAATCAAGGGTTGCGCATCAATGATGACAACAACTCACTCAAAGCGGGTGATCGTGGTAGTACGCTTTTGGAGGATTTTATTTTAAGAGAAAAAATTACGCATTTTGACCATGAGCGCATACCCGAGCGTATTGTCCACGCAAGAGGTAGTGGCGCACACGGCGTTTTTCAATTGTATGAACCGATACCACAATTCTCAAAAGCGCGCTTTCTGAACGATACTACCAAACCAACGCCCGTTTTTGTGCGTTTTTCAACAGTCGCGGGGTCAAAAGGGTCAAGCGATTTGGCACGAGATGTAAGGGGATTTGCAGTGAAATTTTATACAGATGAAGGCATTTTTGATATGGTGGGCAATAACATTCCTATCTTTTTTATTCAAGATGCCCTGAAATTCCCCGATTTGGTTCATGCCGTTAAGCCCGAGCCTGACAATGAAATCCCGCAAGCCGCCTCTGCCCACGATACTTTTTGGGATTTTATTTCCCTAATGCCCGAGAGTATGCACATGATTATGTGGGCGATGAGCGATAGAACTTTACCCCGCAGTTTGCGCATGATTGAAGGCTTTGGCGTGCATACATTTAGGCTTGTAAATAGAGACGGTAAGGCGCATTTCGTCAAATTTCACTTCAAACCACTTTTGGGTGTTCATGCGGTGTGTTGGGATGAGGCGCAAAAAATTTCGGGTAAAGACCCCGACTATCATCGGCGTGATTTGTGGGAGAATATTGAAGTAGGTAATTTCCCGGAATGGGAAATGGGTTTTCAGATTATTCCCGAAGAAGATGAATTCAAATTTGAGATTGATTTACTCGACCCTACCAAACTCATTCCAGAAGAACTTGTGCCTGTTACGAAAATAGGTAAGCTCACGCTCAATAGAAATCCCGACAATTTTTTTGCTGAAACAGAACAAGTGGCTTTTCATCCGGGACATATTGTACCGGGCATAGATTTTACAAATGACCCATTGCTGCAAGGGCGTTTGTTTTCCTATACCGATACACAATTATCTCGTTTGGGTAGCCCTAATTTTCACGAAATACCGATTAACCGCCCAACGGTACCCGTTCATAATTTGCAACGAGATGGACATATGCGCCAAACCATTAATGTAGGCAAAGCCAATTATTTCCCCAATAGTATTGGCGGCGGTTGTCCTTATCAAGCGGCTATGGCACAAGGCGGTTTTACCTCCTACCCAGAGCGTGTAATGGCAACAAAAGTGAGAGACCGAAGCCACAGTTTTTCCGACCATTTCTCACAGGCAATCCTCTTTTACAACAGCCAATCAGAAACTGAAAAAAGGCATATTGCCGATGCACTGACTTTTGAATTGGGTAATGTCACTTACGACACTATTAAAATCAGAGTGTTAGGATTGCTTTCAGTTATTGATAAAAAATTGGCGCAAACTGTAGCTGATGGTTTGGGCATGAAAGTACCTGCTGCCCCCGAAATGCCGTTGAACAAAGGCGTAGGCGCAGATGCCGATATGCAAAAACATGAAACGAATATTATGAAATCGCAGTTGGATACGTCCGATGCTTTGAGTATAGAAAATACAGTGAAAAACACTATCAAAACCCGTCAAATAGCACTATTAGCGGCTGATGGTGTTGATAATACAACGTTTGGAGCGATGAGAACAAGGCTTGAAATGGACGGGGCTACCTGCCATGTTGTTTCAATAAAAGGTGGTCGCATCCGAACAAATACGGGTAACGAGATACTCGTTGATAAATCTTTACTGAATGCTGCCTCTGTTTTTTACGATGCCTGTTATGTGGGCGCAGGTGAAGCGAGTGCCAACGCCTTAAAAGCCGACCCACGAGCAATTCATTTTTTAAACGAAACTTACAAGCATTGTAAGGCAATTGCCGCTGAAAAAGAAGGCGTGCGTGTGGTAAAAGCCACCGCTATTCCTTTTGATAGCCAAGGTCAAACGGATGATATTTTTATGATATTGGATAAAAAGGTTGAAAACTTTATAGCTGCCATAGCGCAACATCGAAATTGGGAAAGAGAAAAAATGCCTGTTGTACCAGCATAGTACGAAAAGCCTGTGCGTGGGCTGTTTTTATGGCTCACGCATGGAGCTTTGAATAGAATTTAAGTACCCCCTCAGTATTTTTGACATATTTGAATCTCTTTTCTATTAAAAACACTCTCCCCTTGCGGCTCTTTTCCCGCTAAAATAGCCATAACATTTTGGACAGTAGAAACGCACATTTTTGTATAAGTCGTAGCGGTAAGGCTGCCAATATGGGCAGTGATTAGGGCTTTTGGGTGGGACAATAAAGGGTCATTTTTAGTGGGTGGTTCTTCCGCCAAAACATCTGCACCAAAACCAGCAATCTCTTTATTCTCTAATTTTTTATATAGAATAGCTTGGTCAATAATCATCCCTCTGGCAGTATTTATTAATAAAACAGTGGGTTTCATCAATGAAAACGCTTTTTCGTTTATCAAAAGATGCGTTTCGGGTAGATAAGGCAAATGAATAGAAAGAATATCCGATTTCTTTAAAATATCCTCAAAAGAGGCGTATTTATACTTGTTTTTAGTGCGGGTTCTGCTCCAATAAATGACTTTCATACCAAAAGCATCTGCCAATTTAGCCACTTTTTTACCAATATTGCCCATGCCCAATATACCCAAAGTTTTACCATTCAGTTCATCGCCTTGAAAACGGCTGCGGGCTTCCCAATTACCCGCTTTCACTTCATTGATAGATTGGTATAAATTGCGTTGCAACATCAACATCAGCGACAGGGTGTGTTCGGCAATCGTGGCAGCATTGGCACCGGGCGCATTGACCACTTTTATTTTACGGGCAGTGGCTTCTTTTACGTCCACATTGTCCAAACCAACACCACAACGGGCTGCCACTTGCAATTGTGGGCAAGCCTCCATCAAGGCTTTATTCACTTGCCCTTTGCCGCGTGTAATGACAGCATGAATGGTGTTTTCTGACACTATTTTTTCAACAGATTCATCGTCATACGCGGTGAAAATGTGGATATTTTCGGCTTGGGTTAGAAGGGTTAATGCTTCGTCGGCTATGGTTTCTAAAAGGAGTACATTTTTCATTCTTCTACTGTGGTTGTTGTTGCGTGACACAATGTATCATCCCGCCGTTTTCATAGAGATTACGGACATCAATGCCTACAACAGTTCGATTGGGATAGAGGGTTTGTATCATTTTATTGGCAACAGCGTCATTAGGGTCATTATAATTGGGTACTAAAACCTTATTATTTGCAATATAATAATTGACATAAGAGCCTTTATACCCTAATTTTTTCCCATACGCTGTAACGACATCATTTTTCGTTAAAGGGAGTTTTAAAAAGCCATAAGCTGTACCCGTCTTATTTTTAGCCCCGTTAAGAATTTGAATATCGGCTTGTGGTACTTGCCAATCCAATAAATCACCATCTGCCATCGTAACTATTGTTGTGGCATTGCCAAATCTTGCAAACCCATCTATGTGCATATCCGTTATCTCTAATCCTGCTTTTCCAGCGAGCCAAATATAATTCGTAACGCCTAAATATTTGGTAAATATCTCCTCTGCTTTGGCTTGTGTCATACCAGTGTTTCTGTTATTGTTTAGGATAGAACTTTTACACGCCATTAATGTTCCATGTCCATCTATTTCGACGCTGCCACCTTCGTTTATCATCACAGTATTCAAATCTACAATATTTCGGTTTTGGTCTTTTCCTACTTTCGCAGGAATGGCATTACAATTAGAATATTGCGCCTTGTTGCCCCAGCCATTGAAACCCCAATCTTCAATAACCAGCTTTCCATCTTTATCTTTGACATAAATAGGTCCATTATCCCTTATCCAAACATCGTCCGTAGGGTATATTTTGAAATCTATGTTGCTCAGCGATACCCCCTCAGTATTCAGCAAGCCTGTAATACGATTTTTTTCATCATCATCATAAGCTATCAAATGTACTTTTTCACTGCTTGCCAATACTTTAGTCATTGCCACCCAAGTAGCATCTAATCGGTTTCGATAAGTCTTACCATATTGGTATTCATGGGGCCACTGAAGCCATGTACCTTCATGTGGTTCGCTTTCTTCGGACATAGTATATAAAATACTTGAAGCCGTGTTGGTGTTATTGTTGTCAGAAGGGTTTGCTGTTGAGTCCTGTGAATCACAAGAGAAATAGGTACTGGTCGCAGCCATAAATAGTAATAATATTTTGTTCATATCAAATTTTTTTTATTTGTTTTGATTGTGATATAACGTGGCATTTTCAGATTTATATCCCCTAAAATCATTGCGCCCAGACACATAAATACCCGCTTGATACAAGTCATCTTCAAAAATAGCGGGGTCAATATAACTGCCAGGGATAGAGGAAAATTCTACCAAATTGCCTGAAGGGTCACGTACAAACATCTGAATTGCACCATCGGGTAGCTGACGCACTTTGCCCCACGGTCGTATATCAATCACACCTAATTCTTTCATTCTGAAAAAAATGGCGTTTATATCGTCCACCTGTACGCAAACGTGTCCTCTAAAAGAATAGGTATCGTCCCACTCCGTAAGGTGCAATTGTTGTTCATCATTGAACTTGAAAAAGGCGGTTGGATAGTCGAATAAAAAAGCGGGTAGCGGGGTCAAACCCAATTCATTTTCATAAAAAGCACACGCTTCTTCCAAATTGCTCACTACGAGAGCTACATGATTGATTTTTATTGCTTTTGCCATAATTGTTGTATTGTTAAATTTGATAAGCAATTCATAATACTGTTATAAAACCTTTTGCCAATAATGATTCAAAGATTAGGTGAACATCGGTATATGGGTTTAATTCCCAATTAGGGCTATCTGGACGGTTTGCATCATTTGTACCATTTAACATAGTCGCAGGGCGTTCAGCATATTGCCTTTGATTTTCAGCTATCTGTTGTGAGCGACTAATGGCAATTGGTATTTTATCTTTCAATCTTATATAATGGTCATTTGCTTTTCCGTAATCTTTGTCATGGTTTTGATGAATGTAGGTTATAATGGCATCACAATTAAGAAACTGCCTCGTAGTATTTTCATAATGCAATAAAATCCAATATTCAAAACAAATATTTGAAAAGGCTATGCCAATCGGCGTACCTCGCAACATTTCAATCGCATCAGGGATACCTTGATGCCCATCTCTATCAAAAACAGCCCATATAAAAATCTTATCTTCTGGAATTTTTAATTGTTTTTTGGCTTTGGCATATTCCTCTTTGGCTGCTTTGGCAACACCTTTGGGAGAATGGTCTTTTGGTTTAAAAGCTATATTAGGCTGATTAAAACCTTTGGTTTTAAAATAACCATTAAAATAATTGGGTTCGGTTTTGCCGCCTTCACAAGCTAAACGAATATAAGGTAATACTTGAGCCATAGTTTTAATTCATTTCAATTTGATAGTCATTAATAGCGGGAACAGCATTGAACATACCTGATAAATACCATTTTTCGAGTGCTACAACGCGCGAAATACCTGTAAATTCGGATAACCGTTTGACAGAAGAAGCTCCTAATTGGCTTTTATCTATGAGCATAATTTGGTCACGTCTAAAAAGTTTAATATCAATTAGACTTACATCATGGGTCGAAAAAATGAGTTGAGCATCATTTTTATTAAATTCAGCATTATGAAATAATCCAACAAGCATTCGGGTTAAAAGAGGATGTAAGTTTTTATCTATTTCATCAATGATAATGACAGAACCCGATTCTAAAGCATCTGCTACGATACAAGCCAAACCCACTAATTTCATCGTACCTGTAGATTCCTCTGATAAATCAAACGTACTTTGCCCTACTTCTTGCCCATTTTCATATAAAGTATGAATAGTTTTTATACGTTTTTTAAATCTATCTAAAATTTTTACCTTATCTTCTTCTGGCATTTCTTCTGGAAGATTAATCTTAGATGTATCTAATTCATGTGTAAAAATATTGGTAATGCCTACATCGGCAGCTTTTATAATTGAAATAACTGTTTTTTGAAGTTTAAGATTTTCTACTTTTTCACCGCTTAAAATATCTTCAGAGAATTTTAACATAGCTTCATCAAATGATGTGCTTTGGGCTGCACCATAAAAAAAATGAGTAGAGAAAAACCGATAGGCTTCTTTAATAGAGGGAATATCATTTGTTCCCACTTTTGACAAAAGAAGTTGATTAGGATTGAGGGCAAAATCTTTTTGCTCTTTCCATTGAATACTTCTGTTCTCATTGCGTTCAAAACTTAAAGTAAAATGTGAGGATTTTTTATCTAATTCATAAAAAATTAGTTTTTCTTTTAAAATCGTGAACTTATCAAATGAAATCTCATAACGGTATCGCCGTTTGTCATGTGCAATAAACTCAATTTCAAAAATCGTAGGTTCTTTTAAATTGTTTTTTTCCAATTTGAAAGGTTCATAAATTGGGATAGATTTATCTAATTTAAGCGATTCTGAATTGATAATCATAAACTCTAAAGCACGTAAGGCTTTTAAAAAATTACTCTTACCAGAAGCATTTGCACCATAAATTGCCATAGTTTTCACTACACTATTACCATGACTTCTATCTTTAGGCAAGGCAATATTATCAACCATTTGCTTGTTTCCAATCTGACCATCCGTTCTGAAATCCATCACTTGACGGTCTTTAATAGAGCGAAAATTTGTAACAGCGAATTCGATTATCATCGTTCTTTAAATTTAAAATGAAAGAATTTTACATTTTAATGCAAATATAGGTATTTTAAATTTAAAAGGTATAGAAAGTTATTCAAACTACTTCTATTATATTTTCTATCGTCATTATTCAACGCCACCTCTGTAATACTGTGGCGTTGAAAAGTATGAATATCACCTGCACTAATTTTTCGATTAAAGTTTATTGTTTAAATTCTCTCACAAAATCCCAATTAGGCGTAAGTCCAAGACCTGCCGCTTTTGGAGCATCTATCATCCCATTAACGACTTCTATTTTTTCATTCACCAAATCATACATCATCGGATTGCCGCCCAATGAAAACTCTATCACCACCGCCGAGGGCGCAGCAAATGCCACATTCACCCCCGCCATAAATGAAAAAGCCGAACCCCAACAATGCGGCGCAAGTTCAAGCTGATACGTATGCGCTAAATGCGCTACCCGCATCGCTTCCGTAATGCCGCCAATAATAGCCGAATCGGGCTGAACAACATCTAAGGCTCTGACTTCAATCAAATCCCGCACGTCAAAAGCGGTATATTCGCTTTCGCCCGCAGCAATCGGGATAGCCGTTGAGGCTCGCACTTCGGCTGTTCCATGTCGATTATCGGGACTAATTGGCTCTTCAAACCAATACAGATTACAATCTTCCACGCCTCGACAAAACTGTTTGGCTTCGGGCACACTGAAAGTACCGTGTGCATCTGCCATCAATTTGATGTTATCACCCAAGGCTTCACGAGCGGCTTTTACGCGTTTCACGCTTTCTTTCACCGTTTCGTCCATCACCCCTACCCTCATCTTTACCCCTTGAAAACCTTTTGAAACATACCCCAAGAGTTGTTCCCCAATCTTATCCGCATTTGCCCAACCACCACTGGCATAACATTGCATTTTATCCCGACACGCACCACCTAAAAGCTCCACAACGGGTACGCCCAAAGCTTTGCCTTTTAAATCCCAAAGTGCTGTATCAATACCGCTCATCGCTGAAATGGTCAAACCTCTACGACCCAAAATGGGGAATTTTCGACCTCTATCCAAAGCATAATGGTCACGCGTGCCGTTGTAAATAATTTCCCAAATTCGAGAGATATGACGGGCATCTTGTCCGATTAAGAGCGGTTTTAGTTCTTTTTCAACGCAAGTAACAATAGACGAACACACGCCCGAAGACCCGACAGCAGCCTTCGCCTCGCCAAAGCCTTGAAGCCCCGTATCGGTTGTGACAACCACGAGGGTCATATCGAAATCCGTTAAAAGACCGTAGTCCGATTTG
>JAYVKQ010000302.1:0-3660 GCA_043768285.1 Saprospiraceae bacterium
GCTAAATACATTTCAGCTTCTTCAATATCTTTTTGGGTATTGCCACTTGCCAAAGTCCATAAAACAGGCAAGGTATCCGACACAGCACCACCCAATAATGTTGAAACCGAAACACCCAAACGCTTACCTTGTGCATCTAAAAGAGCCGTTTCAATACCCGATTTCACAATGCGGTTGCCTTTGATGTGTTTATCCAATAGCTTCATTGCCGAGTTGATATTGGTCGCATTTTTACCTAATAATAAAGGTGTGAAATAGGTATCAATGTTCAACTTCATGCTTTCGGGCGACTCTTCGCCATAACTCAAACCGCCGATTGTTGTTGCTTCGCCAATACCTTCAATGCCATCACTGCACCACAAGCGGATAATGACCATCGTTTGTTTTTGCATAATGGTCATAGATAAATGATGTGGGCGGACAGTCGGTAAATCAACGATAACTGCTTCTATCTTTTGAAGGGTAGGGTAGGGCTTCTGCTGTATAGATATCCTACCTATGCCATTGGTTGTATCAATATCTTGTGTTAAGTTAATATTCAAAACGTGGAAAATTTAAGGAAATGAGAATAGGTTTTCTACTAAAATTCTTTTCAAAGACATTAGCAAATATCAGTATTTCACAGCCCGTGAAATAGGACAAATTCTTTAAAAATAGGATAAATCGCACAGTTTTGTAATTGATATGATAATTAACAGCATAAAATACTGAAAATTGCTTTATCAAAGGTTTTTTATTTCATTTTTTATTAAAATAGCCGTTTTAAGTAAGCAAATACTGAGGGGGTAAAAAACAAACGCTGGATTATCAAATCAGATAATCCAGCGTTTGTCATTAAAAAGCGTGAAAATACTGAGGGGGTGAAAATCAACAAATGCTTGATTCTCAAAAAGATAGGTAAGTATTTTTCCGTTTACAAGCTTATAAAACCTTATCAATCCAATCATCAATTTCTTTTTTATCAGAATTGAAATTAACGCCAATGCCTGTAATGGTTTTACCAGAAGTCTGATACTTGTTGGCATATTTATTAGTAATGATTTGGTCAAAGGCTTCTTGTGCGGTTTTGTTAAATTTAAATTCAAAAATAAAAATATCGGTCAAAGTTTGAACAACGGCATCGGCTCGCCCTTGCGACGAATGTACTTCGCTGTGAGCGAACATACCCAAATAACTAAATACCAAATGAATCAAACCATGATACAAGCCTTCTCGTTGTTTCACAAAAGTTTCACTCGGCAAATCGGCTAATAAGGCATTGAGAATCTTTTTCACTTGGGGCAAATCCTTGGTCACAAAGGCTTGATTGAGGTCTTTTATGGTATGTCCTGTGTGCGTCCGATACTGGTTTTTAGCCAAATCGTCTATCAAAAACTGGTACATACTTTCCCGCACTTCTTTGTTCGGATAATCCAAAACCAAATCACCCGTCATGGGGTCAAGAGATTTAACGGTTAAATACCCTGTTTGAAAAAGTAAGGGAATGAGGGCAATGTTTTCAATATCGTATTTATCTAAAATGGTATTATTGACAACCGAATTTTCAACATCAAACCGTGTATGTTTTCGCATCTGGTCAATCAAAAATTGAGGACTACCTGTTGAAAACCAATAGTTTTTGAATTGGCGGTCTGCTAAAAAATTGAGTGTGCCAAAAGGATTATACATCTCTGTTGCGCCATCCCAAGTATAGCCGTCATACCAAATTTTCATGTGAGACAACAGTTCTTCCCGACTGATTTTGAGTTCGTTGGCACAGCGTTGTAAATAATCGTTAAAATAAAACTCTAATTCTGTTTGTGTATAGCCCGTTAAAGCGGCATATTCTTTTGACAGTGTAATGTCTGTCAAATTATTCAAGTGTGAAAAAAGCGAGACTTTCGCAAACTTAGAAATGCCTGTTATGAACACCAATTCTAATGAAGTGCCTGCATTTTTTAAAACGCTATAAAAACTACGCAAAGTAAGCCTATTGACTTTAGCTTTTTCAATTTCAAGCGTTTCCAAGTAATCAATAATGGGTTTGTCATATTCATCAATTAATAAAACAACATTGCCATGTTTTTTTGATAATTTTTCAATCAACTCCTTGAATTGTTCTTGAAAATCTGTCTCTACCAATCGAATTTTATAGTGTTTTGCCCAATATTTTAACTCTTTTGAAAGGGCAATATCTAAACTTTGCCGTTGATAATTCATCGTATCAAATGAAAAATGGAGGACAGGGTTGGTTTTTGACCAATCCCATTTATCATAAATCCACAATCCTTCAAAAAGCGGTTTATTGCCCAAATACAATTCTTTCAGAGTAGAAACGGTCAATGACTTGCCAAACCGCCGTGGGCGAGACAAAAAATAATATTTACCGCCTGTTACTAATTGATGAACAAGCTCCGTTTTATCTACATAAATTCCGTTTTTCGCCCGGATTTCAGATAAGGTCTGTATGCCAATTGGTAAGATTTTCATAACACAAAGATAAATAAAAATTGTTTAAAAAACTGCTCTACTATGGAAACGTAAAATTAGGAAGGGAGTAACTTTTAAATGGTGAAATGGTTGAAAATATGGTGCGAACGCTCCATCAAGCTGAAAGCATGACTGAGGGGGGTGCTACGAATTTTTCACCCCATGTTTTTCACGAAAAACTTTGGGCGAATGTCCTATTTTCTTTTTAAACAAACGGGTAAAATAGGCAGGGTCATCAAAATGCAATTCATAAGCAACTTGGGCAATGGATTTATCAATATCGGTCAAGGCTATTTGCGCCTGCCGTATAAAATAATCGGTGACAATATCTTTGGGGGATTTACCCGCTATGGTTTGACACACCCGCACCAAATGTCCTTGTGAAATGGACAAAGCGGTAGCATATTCTACTATTGTTTTTCTAAAAGTGTTACCGCTTTTTATCAAGCCCATAAATCGCCTAAAATAAACCTTGCTGGCACTATCAGATGTAGAAGATAATTTAGTGGTCTCGGAGGGCAGTCGGTGTAATTGTACAATTAATTGACTGATAAGGCTTTCCAACATCAATTGCTTGCCCGCAAAATTATTACTGTATTCCTCAATACACTGTTTCATGGTTTTATAAACGTCCATCATAGCTTTAGCCTCGGGGTCAATCGTGCTGATGTGGATAGCATCTATCTCCATAATAATATCGGCTTCACGCTGCAAAAGATGTTCTAATACCGCATCGGATAGGTTAATAATCCAGCCTGTTACCTCGTCTTTATGGTGAAATCCATGCGCCACATTTTTAGGAATCGTCATAAAAGCGGGTGCAGAAACCTCATATTTGAATTCGTCATATTGCAATTCTGTTGTGCCATTTTCTATGATAAATATTTGCAACATATTATTATGGGCGTGCAGTTTCACCTTTCCGTCATGGCGTTTGCCAATGAGACCAAAAGGGTGTATATGGATAAGCCCTTGCACAAATTCGATTGAATTGTCGCCATATAGACCTTTAAAATAAAGCTTGTTTTGTACCATCGCTTAATTCATTTCTAAAAAATCAAATTCCTTTTTCAAAAAAGCCGCTTTGACTTCAACTTTATCGCCCAATAGCATAATATTTCCAGTCTGCTTATCATAGCTTTTCCATTCGGGTAAATTAGCCCCATTTGGATTGCCTGTTTTAGCAAAATT
>JAYVKQ010000303.1:0-3182 GCA_043768285.1 Saprospiraceae bacterium
CTTTTTGAGCGAGTTTTTAGTGCCTTTGATGGATGTGCATAATGTGGATTTTACTTTTCCGATTGATATAAATGAAGGCGAGGCTACGTTCAATTGCAAACTCTATATGAGCGAAGCGGAAACGACGGATACTCTGATTTTTACGCCTATTTTCACTTATAACTATGATAATGAGGAAAAAGAATTAGATTTTGATAGCCCCATGCGGCAGATTGTTTTTAATAAAGAAGAGGGCAATAATGGTGATGAAAACGCTTTTGAATTGGTCTATCGCAATGAGGAAAAAGAAAACGCTATTCGCCGTTTTTTCGCGGCATTGCACCCTTCTTTTGAAGAACAAGCGTTAGAAAATCCCGCTTTTTTCTATTTAGATATCAATCAATTATTTGAAAAAGAATGGTTTTTTAGTGCATTCGATAAAATAAAAGCGGAAGGAATTGAGATATTTGGGTTTAATCAACTCTCTAAAATTAAATACAATCCTAATCGTGCAAAAATTACTATTCGCGCCAGTTCGGGTATTGATTGGTTCGATTTGGAAATGCAAGTCAGTTTTGGCGAGCAAAGTGTGAGCTTGAAAGACGTTAGAAAAGCTATTTTCAACAAGCAACATTATGTCAAATTGGGCGATGGCACGCTCGGCATTTTACCACAAGATTGGCTCGATAAATACGCAGGCGCGTTGAAATTTGGCGACATCAAAGGCGACAAATTGAAGCTGTCGAATATGCACTTTTCTATCATCGAAGATTTATATGGCGAGATAGACAACAGCGAAGTGCTACAACAATTGTATGAAAAACGCCAGAAACTACGTCAATTTGAGCAAATAGATGAAGTCGAAATACCTAAAAAAGTGACCGCAACACTGAGGGGCTATCAACAAGCGGGTTATAATTGGTTGAATTTCCTCGATGAGTTCAATTGGGGTGGTATCCTCGCAGATGATATGGGTTTGGGCAAAACGCTTCAAGCTATTGCTTTTCTACAAAAACAAGTGGAAGACAAACCCAAGCGCACCAACTTGGCAATTGTACCCAAATCATTGGTTTTCAACTGGGTAAAAGAATGTGAAAAATTTGCACCCGATTTGAAGGTTTTGGTCTATTATGGCAACCAACGACAAGGGCTTTTTAAAGAAATTGATAAATATAATTTGGTCGTCACTACCTATGCAACGGTGCGTTCTGATGTAGAGAAATTTAGAGAAAAGAAATTTAATTATATTATATTGGACGAATCGCAAGCGATAAAAAACCCCGAAGCCTTAGCAAGTAAAGCGGTTAAACTCTTAAAA
Source organism: Saprospiraceae bacterium (assembly GCA_043768285.1). Classification (GTDB taxonomy): domain Bacteria; phylum Bacteroidota; class Bacteroidia; order Chitinophagales; family Saprospiraceae; genus JAAFJT01. Next base: position 1,298 of record JAYVKQ010000303.1, read on the forward strand.
TCAGATAACCGCCTAACGCTCACGGGTACGCCTATCGAAAACAATACTTTCGATTTATATTCCCAAATGGATTTTTTGAATCCTGGCTTACTGGGCAATATGGAGTTTTTTAAACGCGAATTTGCCAACCCTATTGATAGAGATAAAGACCTCAAAGCCACCGAGCAACTCCGCAAATTGGTATATCCGTTCATCTTGCGCCGTACCAAAGAGGAAGTCGCAAAAGAACTCCCCGAAAAAGTAGAAACGGTGATATATTGCGATATGGACAAGCAACAGCGTAAGGTATATGAGCATTTTAGGGACAATTACAGGGATATGATTTTGGGCAAGATTGATACTGAGGGGTTGAATAATTCGAGTATGTATATCCTCGAAGGCTTGTTAAAATTGCGTCAAATTTGCGATTCGCCCGCACTTTTGAATGAAAAACAAGGCTATGGTCATGAATCTGCGAAACTCGAGGAACTCACCACGCGCATAAAAGAGGACGCGGGGCGACATAAGATATTGGTATTTTCTCAATTCTTAGAAATGCTGAGTTTGATTAAAAAAGAGATGGAAAAAGCGCATATTGAATACGAATATCTCGATGGACAAACGAATGACCGTTTAGAAAGGGTCGAAAATTTTCAAACCAATGACAACTGCCGCGTGTTCTTAATGAGCCTAAAAGCGGGTGGTGTTGGCTTGAATTTAACGGCTGCCGATTACGTCTATATCGTGGACCCGTGGTGGAATCCCGCCGTTGAGCAACAAGCCATTGACCGCGCCCACCGCATCGGGCAAGAGAAACCCGTTTTTGCCTATCGCATGATTTGTAAGGATACGATTGAGGAAAAAATCCTACAACTGCAAGATAAAAAACGCGCCTTGGCAAAAGACTTAATCCATGTGGAAGCCAGTTTTATCAAGAGTTTGAAACGGGCAGATGTGGCGGATTTGTTTAGTTAAGCTTTTTAATGATGAAATATGAATGATGAGTTATGAAAATATATACCCTTTTACTATCCTGTCTTACCCAAATCCTTTTCGCTCAAAAACCCATAAGCCCCGTCAAATTTAGGATGGAACGCATCGCATCCGAAGCCTTCGAGTCGGTGGGCGTTTTTGATATTAATAATGATGGTAAATTGGATATACTATCGGGTTCATATTGGTACGAAGCACCGAGTTTTCAGAACAGACATTATATTGGAGCTATACAGCGCGTGGATGACTATTATGATGATTTTGCGACCATTCCTGTGGACGTGGATAAGGATGGCTATATGGATTTTATCACAGGCGGCTGGTTTGGCAAGTGCTTGAAATGGAAGAAAAATCCTGCGGGTAAAGCTGGTATTTGGAAAGAAACGACCATAGATAGTTGTGGTAATATTGAGACTATACGCACTTGGGATATAGATGGCGATGGCGTATTGGATATAGTACCCAATAATCCGCAGCAACCCCTAAAATTTTATAGGCTTGAAAATGGTGTCTATAAAAAATATCCATTACACACTACACAGGGGCATGGTTTGGGTTTTGGTGATATTAATGGTGATGGCAAAAACGATATAGTGACACAAGATGGTTGGCTCGAAGCACCGCCTAAACCTTTGGAACAAAAATGGACGTGGCACGCTGATTTCAAACTTGGGCAAGCGGGTATTCCTATTGTCATTACCGATGTCAATAAAGATGGTTTGTCGGATATGATTGTCGGGCAAGGGCATGGCTACGGTTTGGATTGGTATGAACAACAGAAAACTAACGACACTTCCTCTTGGCGCAAGCACCCGATTGACCCATTCAATGCGCAATATCACGAACTACAATGGGTGGACATTGATAACGATGGCGAAAACGAACTCGTGACGGGCAAACGCCTACGCGCCCA
>JAYVKQ010000304.1:0-2196 GCA_043768285.1 Saprospiraceae bacterium
GCTGCAAAGTTTTGAAAATTTTTGGTCGCAATCGCAAGTCGTTTGATACTGCTTGCCTTTAAGCTCTATTTCAACCGAATACTGCTTAATTTTATACGCAATGCGCTCTGGATTGTAGCTTTTCAGATTCACGGCATTGGGCGTATTGGCGAGTTGCACCCCCTCAGTATAAGCCTGTAATTCGCTGTTTTGCTGTAAAAATTTGAGATTAATCGGCTCTGAATCTATCAATTCATTTTTTGGATTATAGCTTTCCTTGAAAACCTCCGTTTGAAGGTATAAAAGAGATGCCATCTCGTGCACGCACAAACCGCCGCCGTCAAAATTGCAATTGCATTGACCAATTACCGTTGGTTTGGTGTAGTCGTGAATAGTAGCTCTATACGTTGCGCCACCCACATCGCCCTGTACCCTAAATGTCGCTTTAGCTTTTTCAACATCTAACCGCAGCAACTCTATGCCCCCTCTTGCAATAATACTTTGCGCCCGCGCTCTAACGAGAGAATTGGACATGCGCGACAAGTATTGATCTATATAATTACTCATTTTTATAAAAGTAAAAGTACTTTTTAAGCGAAGTGAAATCTCGCATTTTGCAAAACCGCAAAAATAAAGGGTTTAGAGGTAAAACTTTCTTTTTTTTTCTTTTTTTCAAATTAAAAAATAAAATTAGGAAAGATAAGTAGGCGTAAAAAGATAGCGGGGGTTATTTAGCCAAACTATTTAGCTAAGTGTGGAGGGGTACGAAAGGCGCACAACAAAAAATGGAGCAAGTTGTCCACTTGCTCCATGATTAGGAAGGCTGATTATTTCACCGCCTATCCATCAATGCTTTTTTAAAAAATACCCCGTGCCGCGTCAAATTATAATCCCAATCCTTGAACAAACGGGGTGCCCATTGCGGGTCAAAAACCCAAACGACCCATGAAATCCCTTTTTCATCGCAATATTGCATCATCGCATCGCCATACGATTCGTCGCTGATGACAGGGACATGCGCGCCTTGCTCCTCCGCTCCGCTAAAACCGATTTCAGTTAAAATAACGGGGTATTTTTCTTTCACAAAACCCCAATCCTTAGTCCATTTTTCCGTCCACGGTTTTTCACGTTTCATGGGATATGGGTGCGACACATAGGCGACCCCCTCAGTATTAAGCGGGTCAGTGGCAATCGGCGTGAGGTCATAAGCCCAATTGAAACCCGCCACTAAAGGAATTGCCGTATTGCCATGCGCTCGGATGATGCCGATAATTTCCTCCATGAGTTTTTTCCATTCTGCCCAAGAGCAAGTGCCTAATTGACCATTGTAAGTGGTTGGCTCGTTGAATAATTCAAAAAAAGCGACGGTGTTATTGCCTTTATAATGCTTCGCCAAGGTGCGCCAAAAATCATAAGTTTCCTTGATGGTGGTGTCATAATTATCGCTTTGGTACATCTCCGTTCGTAAATTGCCGATGCTGTGCCAATCCATAATGATGTACATTTTCAACTCTTTTGCCCATTGCACGCCGTCATCCAGTATTTTTAAATAATCTTTTTTACCTAATCTTCGCCACGCTGTCGGGTGTATCGGCAGGCGGACGACATTGGCGCCCCACTTTTTCATTTCCTCAAAATAGGCTTTATTCCAATGTTCAATTTTCAGCAATCGCTCAGGGTCGCTCGCATTGAGACCCCTTAGTATAAACGGGCTATCTTGCCCAACGACAAATTGATTGCCTTTCACTTTTATCTGAGGTAATTCAGTAGATTGTGTTTTAGCTTGAAAAACGATGCCCGTAAGCATAATCAGGCAAGCTATTTTTTTAATTAAAATGTTCATTATGGATGTATTTGTAATTGTGCCAGAACTGTAAATAATTATTATGTGGGTGCAACTAAAATTTGTAGAAAAATACTTGAAAGCACAACTACGTGTATGTTACCACGAATTTTACGAATTTACGAATTTAACCAATCTACGTGTTGACAACAATTTTATCGAATTTTACTAATAAATTGCCCTTAAGGGCAATTTTAGTGACATTTATCTGCCGACAGGCAGGTTTGACATAATTTTTGTCAACACATAGATTGGTTAAATTCGTAAATTCGTAAAATTCGTGGTAACATACACGTAGTTGTGGCACAAATAAAAGCCTCAAAATATTATGTACTATTTTTAAATAGTTTTCTACAAATCTTGGTTACACCCTT
>JAYVKQ010000305.1:0-3378 GCA_043768285.1 Saprospiraceae bacterium
GGAATGGGTATAATTATCATTTTAAAGGAAGGTAGTTGAGTAGGCAGTTTGCAGAAGGCAGTAAGCAGTTTGTAAATGATACCCCCTCAGTATTTTGGCTATTTGATAGTGTATGTGCAACGGAACGCTGTTCCGTTGTGAGCAGCCACAACAACGGAACAGCGTTCCGTTGCACTATCAAAAATCGCCTAAGAATTAATTTTATCAAGTTCTTAAATTTTATTAAAAATAGTAAAATGAAAAATATAACACGCATAATATCAATGTGTTGCGTTGCTTTAGGCGCGCTCGGCGTTGTCTTTTTTTACAACATCAACGATACCTATTTAGACGCATCGAGCCACCGCGAAGCACCTATGATTGCGAGTGACCCACTGGGTGACAATACCGATTTGTACGCCTTTCGCAGTCCTGACGATACCACTACGGTAACGCTTTTGGCGAGCTATATCCCTTTTGAATTGCCTCAAGGCGGACCTAATTTTGCGACTTTCGGCGAGAATATCCGCTACGAAGTACATATTAAAAACGACGCTACTACGCGCGGCGATGATATTACCTATCGCTTTACGTTTACAAAAGTGAACGAGGATACGACCACGTTTTTCAATATTCGATTAGGCAAACAGAATTTGAAAACGACGTATAAATGCGAAAAAAGCGTGAAAGGTGGCGCATTTACGACCATCGTGGTGGCGGGTATTGTCCCTCCTGCGAATATCGGTCCGCGCTCTATTGAAAATGCGACTTTGGGCTTAGGCAAAACCTATAATCAATTAATAACCGATGCTATTGCAACAGCGACAGGCACAGGCGGCGAAAAAATTTATTGTGGTCCGAGTGACGACCCGTTCTTTGTGGACTTAGGTGGCATCTTCGATTTGGGTCAAACTCGTGCAGGCGGCACAGGTAACAACGCACCCGAAGACGGTGTGGCGTGTAAAAATACCCATACGATTGCGATAAAAATCCCTATTGCATCGCTTCAAAAAGCGGGTAAACCCGTAACACAAGCAGCAAATATCCTTGACGGCGATTTTGTGATTGGCGTATGGGCATCTGCCAGCCGCCAAACAACCCGCGTATTTGACCCCGCTACGGGCAAGCAAGCGAGTAGCGGCAACTGGGTTCAAGTGTCGCGCTTGGGTATGCCTTTGACCAACGAAGCGGTTATTCCGATTGGCGAAAAAGACAAATGGAATTTATTGACACCTTATAATGAAGACCCGAATATGGATAAATATTTCACCAATCCAGAATTGGGTCTGTATATGGATAATGCCTTATTTGGTTCGGCTGTGCCTGCGCTATCGGCTTTGCGTATTCAACGCGCATCGCCAACGGTATTGGGCAACGTGGATTTTGGTAATACAAAAAATGGTTTAAATGTGCTGTATGGCCACGCCGCTACCAAAGGTACGGCGTTGGATACGGCTATATTCGGCAAGTATCTCCTCCGCGCAGGGCAACCGCGCTCGGCTGATATTTTGCCCATTTTCTACACAGGTGTACCTAATTTAGCACCTTATCAATTAGCAACAGGCAAAACCCCGGGCAATCCTTTGACGGCGGGTAAACCGTTTATCAATAACTTTTTACCGACTTTTGGCGATATGTTGCGCTTGAATATGGCAGTGCCTATCACACCCCGTAATCACCCGAAATTCAGCACTTTGGGTATCGTGCAAGCAGCCGTTTTGGGTTTGACAGATACAACGTATAACAAATCTACCAAGATGGAATGGATACCGAACATGGATGGTTTCCCCAACGGCAGACGCTTAGAAGATGATGTAACGCGCATCGAATTGCAAGCAGTAGCGGGCGTGGCTTTAGCAGCAGTCGGCTTGTGGTATGATGACTGGACGATTGGTCAAAGCCCTTTAACACCAAAATTATTGGGCGTTTTGGGCTACACAACGGGTGTTGAGGCGAATGATACGACTTTCAAAGCAGCTTTTCCTTATGTGCAAACGCCGTGGAGTGGCTTTGGACGTTGCGGCGGCAATGCGGCAGTGACGACTTCGACCAAAGAGACGAACAGTGCCTTAGGTTTTCAAGCCCCGATTGCAGTGTTAAATCAGAACTATCCTAACCCTGTGTCAGTCTCTACAACTTTCAAATACCGCGTTGCTACGGATGCTCGTATCGAGTTGAGCGTCTATGATTTGAATGGTCGTTTGATTGAAAATATTGTCAATAAAAATCAAGTTGCCAACGAATATGAAGTACAATGGCAACCGCGACAAATACCAATGGGTATTTATTTGGCGACTTTAAAAGCCAATGGGCGGATAACGCAAACGGTTAAAGTAAATGTGGTGAAATAATTTTCATAATAATTATTGATTGAAAAATTGTGTTTATTAAGTGTTTTCCGTGTTGCATCAAAACATGGAACATCCCGAATTTTACAACAATTATATTGTGTCACTACTTGACTAAGCACGTTCTTGCTTTTGGTACTTGTTATAAACATTTTGTCTTTAACGAGACATAGGATATTGCAAGACTTTACTGACCCGATAGGGTCAAAATGTTTATAACAAGTATTAAACCCAATAACATGCTTAGTCACGTAGTGACGCAATGTAATTATTGTAAAATTCGGGGTGTTTCATGTTTGATGTGATTTTCAATAAAAATGACTATATCAAAAATAGAGAAATTCGATACTTAATTCATTTTATTCATGTACTATTAATCCTAATATCCATGCAAAAAATTTACGTCTATATCGGCGTATGCACAATCGTCGCTTTTGGTTTAAAAATGTGGGTCATTGAAGGCTACACAATACCGAGTGCCTCTATGCAACCGACCCTCAATATTGGTGATTGGGTGTGGATAAAAAAACTGCCCATCTATGCCCCGAGGCGCGGAGAACTCATCGCTTTTTCATTTCCGCGTGATAATAAGACGCAGCTCATAAAACGCTGTATTGGCTTGCCCTCCGACTCGATTGCCAAAATAAATGGACAATATGCTTTGCAACAAAACAACCCAAATGCCTACGTTATTCCGAAAAAAGGGCAGAAAATGACGTTTTCAAAAGAAAACTTTGGGTTTTATCAGCCATTAATTCAAAATTATGAAAAAAAACAGGCGGGTTTGATTGGCGATGAAATCTATATCAACAATCAAATAAATGATACTTTTACCTTCACCCAAAACTATTATTACGTCTTAGGTGACAATACGGAAAATTCCTACGATTCCGAAGATTGGGGTCTTATGCCAGAGAGTTGTTTGATAGGTAAGGCGTTTTTTATATGGAAAAAGTAGTAAAAATACTGAGGGGGTATCTCTATAATACCTCTGCAACCACAAACGTACTTCCACCCACATATATCGCATCGTCCGTTTTTGCACATCTTT
>JAYVKQ010000306.1:0-7718 GCA_043768285.1 Saprospiraceae bacterium
TACCCGCTTGTACTTTGATTTTATCCTCTATCGTTGAAAACTGTATCGTTTCATCGTCCGAAAAATAAACGTTGATTGTACCCCTCAAATAACGCTCCTCTGGTGACATAAGCAACCACCAGCCCCATTTTTTTGAGTTCGTATAAAAAGCCTGTTCCGAACTATCAATAAATGTTTTACTATGCCCCGCCATTTGGTAACGCGGGTTTTGGGTAGGTGCTTTATCGCTATGCGTCACACCCGACCCGTATTCGTTTTGAGCAATACAAGATATTGAAAATGAAAGGATTATAAGAAATAAAAACTTTTTCATGCTTTTTAGTCATTCATATAAACAACGACATTACGATACATCGCAGCATCATTATTTTGTGTGAGATAAAACAATTCGCCTTTTTTGACCCCGCCCGCTTTTGCTTCTTCAATTGTAGCGTAAGGCGTAGGATTTACACTTGCGCCAATGTTTTCTATAAAAACATTGTGGTAATAAACAGTTGTATAAAGGTTTTGAATGTTGTTAATTACATTCTCCTCAAATACAATGTATTGTCTGTTATCAATATTGGTAATGTGGTAATCGTTTTTGTTCAAAACAGCCATATTAGTAATGACTTGAACAATTGTCGTTTCTGTTACATTTACAACCGTTTCAATCTTGTCCCCTGCAAAGTATTCTATGTTTTGTTCAATCGTAACGTATTGATTGTTATTCACTTGTGTGATATACTCATTTGTGATATTGTTGATAATGGTATCACCACTACCCCCCTCAGTATTTCCATGCTTGCAGCCGCAACCATGCCCCGCACTATATCCAATTATGCCTACTCCTATCATCGTGCGTATTCAGATTGTGGACGGTGTGAAAAATGTACTTCTGCAATGACCATTTCGTTTTTAATCGGCTCGCCTTCTTTAACCACATTTTCTTTACCAAACTTAATGCGGTATGTGCCATCACTTACCGCGTTGGGCATGGCATTGAGCAAACCATACGTACCACATGGTTGAATAGGAAACATATCATTCAAGATGATAACCGTATTGCCCGTATTGACCATCAGGAACGCTGCCCCGCGTGGTTCGTAAGTTGCATTATCTTTATACTTTATAAAGTTATCATTGAAAAACAGTAAATCATTATTCTTTGCCATGTCATTAATTTTGTTCTTCTTCTTGTGTTCCTTCCGTTTGAGGTTCTTTTTGTAGTGTTGGTGACGCGATGTTTTCGTGTTTTTCTATCAGTGGTTGCAATTTTTCTTTTAATACCATGCGGGTCATTTCGTCCGCTTCGGCGTAAAAATCCCAAATGGCAGCTATCAAATTTTGCGGTGCAGCATCAGGAAATTCATTTTTCATTTTTGGGAATAGCACCATCAGCTTTCGCCCGTCCATGTCCTTCTGTTCCAGCTTGACCCCCTCAGTATTTTTAGCTTTTTCGGTGGCTCTGCCCGTTGGCAGTCTTTTTGCCCCGCCTTTACCTTCAAATACGCCACCCGCTACTTTGTGCGCTGCCATACCAAACCCTCTAAACATATCGCGCAGACCTACCGCTATCTCTTTACCACTGCCTTCATCTTGCAATACCCCTTCCATCATGTTTTCCCATGCGGATAGTTGCCTACCACCGCCGCCACTTTCAAGACCTGATATTTTTTCTTGCATCTGTTGAAGCTGCATTTTGAGCATGGTATTTTCAATCATGCCCTGCACTTGCGATGCACTTAGGTAGCCTTCGGGTATGCCATTGATACCGTTCACATTATTATTACTGTTACTACTTTTATCAATACTAACAAGCGTTTGATACCCGCCACCCGTGCCGTTTTTGCTATCAGTGACAAAAAGATAAAAGTCTCCCTTATTGTCGTACCAGCCTAATACAGTATCTAATTTCGCTTTCGCTTGCTCCAATGTCATTTCCTCACTTTGGTTATAGATGCGATTGGTCGCGCTGTTCGTATGCGTGCGATACAAAGTGAATTTGGAATATCCGTTGCCTTCAAACCAATCCAAAACAGCTTCTTTTGTCCGTAAAGTCGGTAATGCCATCGTTATAAAGGAAGTCTAAATTTTATTCAGTAATAAATGAGATTTGCAATACTTTATCCGTGCCTGTGGGGAACTGTTCCGCAAAGTAGGCGTAACATTGCTGTGGGTTGATGTTCTTCATAGGCGCAATAGGCGCGTACAAAAACGGCTTACCATCCACGACAAACAGCCGCAAGGGCAAATCAATAATGCGGCGATTGGTGTCCTCCAAATGGAGCATACCCGTAGAGATTTCCGCACGGGTCAATAAAGTCTTTGCCTTTTTGGGGCTTTTTTCAGTGCCACTACCCGCCGCTACTTCAATGCCTATAATCGTGGCACTCAATAAAGTATTACCCACTTGTGGGAAGGGCAATTTTGTTTCCCCCGCGAGGGTGTCAATCTCAACGGTTTCGCTATAACTGCCAATCCGTTGCATTTTTTGATTATCCGAAACCATAACTGATTGATTTTGAAAAGATTAAGAAAAAAGAAAACAAGCCACGTTTGAACCGCAATAATACCCTTCTCACTTTTTCACTGTCAAAATATTTGGGTCGCAGTGGCTTGTTTCTGTTTCTTTATGTGCAAATGGTTATTTACTATTTGCCCGTTGTGCGCTTGCGATGCACTTTATACTCTGCCGCCACGCCAGGGACACGGAAACCAATAAAATGCAACACTAAATGGTTGTGCATTTGGTGTTCCGCTTGTGCGCCAGCCGCCGCCGCGTTCATATTTGTACCCGCAGCATCAAAATTGCCACCTATCAACTCCTTCAATTCGGTTGAGATTTTGCCCAGCTCTACATCAAAGTCAGTCGCATCGTCACCCACCAAAATAGGACGGCGCGAGAAGATAAACGCCGCTTCATCCATGTTTACGTTTGGCTCTGCACCTTCTTCAACTTGACGAAATGGCACGTATTGCAAACGGCGCATTTTCAAATCTTTGATAAGTGCCACGCGGTCACGCTCCATGTTCAAAGTGCCACCCCACACGGCGCGTAATGCGTCCGCTTCAAGAAAATCACCTTTTTTGCCGTCAAACGCTTTCTTGTCAATGTAGGTATATTGCTGTACGCTCCAATCGCCCGTTTTTTCGTCAATTTTAGAGATGAACGCTACCAAACCATAAGCCATAAAAATGTCGGCTCTGCCTAAGCGCAATTCGTAAGGAAATTTCGTTGATTGTTCCGTAATGTCGAACTTCAACTTAGTTTCACCTTTATCCAAACGCGCCCCTACAATTAAATCAGCATCTTCAACGATGTTGCGATTAACACCCATTGGCGTTAATACCTCACGGTGAAAGGCTTCTAATATTTGAAACTTATCCATTGTTGGAAAAATTTTAGATTTTTAGATAATAAATGTTTAAACTTTGAAAACAGAACAAAACAATGGATTACACCATATTGGATGAACCGTCGTTGTTACGGTACGAGCCGTAGCTATCCCAATCGTAAGCGTCACCGATACCATTAGTGCCGTCTGTATCCTCTTTTGCGCTATCCAAGCCGTGAATGATACGCCCTACACCTTGCGCACCCCAGCCAGCCAAAGCTGCCCATTTCCATTGCTTGTTGAAAAGTGAAGGTGCTGCAATAGGGGCAAATATTGCCGTTCCTACTTTTATACCGCCGTCAATTGTCGGATTGTCGCGGAGGTATTCTACTTCTTCAGAAGCGTAATCTGCCAATCTATAACCGCCATATCCAGCGGCAACGTTCATTGCGCCCTCCATCATACCATCGCCATCAAAACCTTGAATGCTGCAACCGCAGCCGCCTTTTTTAGACATTGCCTTTTTTTATTTAAAAATGGTTATGAATTAGTTATTATAAAATAAAGTTAATTGTATAAGTTATTGATTATTAATCAAATAAGCTATCGTATTTGTTACTTACGCGCGTTTTTTTTTGCTGCGGGGCGTGAAGCCTTCGCCACGAAAACGCAATATTTGCCCGTTGTAGGGTCTTTTTTCAAGCGGGCAAGACTACCAGCGTTGCGCACCTTTTTAACCGCGCTGGTGGCATCCGCTTTTGTTTTACCACACACTTTTTTAGTGTATGTCTTGTTCTTGCCGTTCGACATTTTTATCTTCAATGTCTTACCTAATGGCTTTGCACTCCCGCCACTACTCTTTTTTTTTGTCGCCATAATTTGGAAATGGTTTAATTTTAAAATATCTTTGCTAAAATTTATTTATTTAACTCAATCAAATTCAATTACTTATGAAATTAAAAACGTTAATATGTGTCCTTTTTTTCGCTGCTTGTGGTACGACTAAAAAGACATCTATTTTGCAAGTTTCCACACCATTAGCACCCGATGCAACCGTTGAAGTTTTAGGCGCGGGTCAAAAAATCCCCGATGGAGCTAAACTATTAGGTCAAATTAAAATAGGTGATAGTGGTGTATCTGTAAAATGTAGCTATGATAAAGTCATTGCAGATGCTCAAAGTCAATCGAGGGCAATGGGTGGAAACATTATGCAAATTACTTGGCATAAAGAACCTGATATGCTTTCCACTTGCCACCGTATCAAAGCTGATATTTACCTATTAAAAAAATAGATACCCCCCTCAGTATTTTTAAAGCCTTATCCCTTTGGATAAGGCTTTTCTATTTAGATAAACTCCAGAATAAACCACCACCAATCAAAGCCGCAGGGACAGGATTTTCTTTAATCATATCGCCAATGCTTTTTTTAGCTGGCTTTTTAGGTGGGTCTTTCGGTGGGTCAATGGGGTCTTTATCTTCGTCCCCTTCGCCGCCGTTATCATCTTCATCATCATTACCCCCTCCCGTATTGTCGGTCTTAAAGTCTGTACCATTGGCACTAAATGTCAATTCTCCAATATTTCGTAAGGCTTGAAAAGACACATCGTAATTTTTTTCAGATGCCGATTTAATGGCAACAAATGCACTAAGTGCCAACATTAAAAGTTTGGCTATAACTGTAATGGTTACAGGGTCAAGAAAACCGATACTATCCTCTGTGTCATACTCAAATGCTTTAATATCCAATTTCGGATTAACACGCAAGCCTTCTATCGTCTGCTCAGGTGTGATATACCCCTTATTGGCTTTGCCGTTGCGGAATATAATGGCGTTGCGCATCCATGCCTTTAATTGCGCCCGTTCTATTTCGGTGGTTTTTTTCAAAATATCCACCGCACCCGCATGATTGACCGCTTTGACGGCAACGGTTGTTGTCCACTTCTTTGCATTGGGGTTATCTATGAACTCATACAAAAGATGGTGCGCGCCTTTGGGTAGGTTGTTATTGAGTTCGGTAATGAAGTCAATCAACTTTCTGCAACTGCTCAACATTTCGTAGGTCGGTTTCCAGCCACTTTGCCCCGCTTGCCCTAAGTTGGTGACGCGGAAACAATGCGGAAACGCCTTTTGCAAGCTCTCCATGTCGCTCTTGATGAGTTCCTCGCCATGCACACCCGCCACCATTTCAATATCAATGCCGCGCGACATATCCCGTGAGCTACGTATCAATAGCTCACCCGCAGGGGCAATTTTGCGGTGGGCGTTTTTAATTGCCTTTGCTACAAAGTTTAAATCTGTTGGGATATAGGGCAAATACGGCGTTGTACCGTGTACGCCATTGGAGAGGTATTTATCAATCAGCTTTGCACCTTTTACCCAAGTCTTTTCTTTTTCGGGCATCAGGTAGTGCCTAAGCCAAAGGTTATGCTTTGCAAGCGTCATATCCATTTCGCCAGCCGTCAGCATTGACCAATTCAAAAATGGCATCCCTTCGGGCAGTGTGCGCCCTCTATTATCATTTAACCCGCGTACAATAGCAATTTTTGTCATCTATGTTGATTAGAAAAATATCAAAAAAATGTTGTGAATTGGGTTTGTCGAAAACCCGTCACCGCTTCATGCTCTCCCCCCCTCCCTATCGTTGCTGGAAAATCCCATTTCAAAGTACGGAACGGTTCTAAATTAAAGAGATGATAGACACCATCACACGGCACTTCGCGGTCATTGATTAAAGCAACTGTATAAACGTGCTTTGCCTTTGCCCCGCCTTGCGCTATAAATCGAATAGTGGACGGTATGCCGTTTTCACGGAGTAGGTCACACGCCAGCACAGTAAAGGTTTTGCAGTCGCCGCCATTGCGGTATCTTTTCGCGTCATAAAGGCATTAGGCAGTCGTACCCGTTCATACCCCATTTCATCAGCGACATAGGGGACTTGTTGTCTGATAAAATCCCATACATTACGGCACGTTTTAAAATCATCAGCCCCCCTCAGTAGTGGCGCAAATCTTTTAACCAATCGCTCGTTTGCGGCGATTTTATCCGCTTCGCGCACCACTTCAATTATCTTTGAGGTATCGCCATCTTTATAGCGTATCTGGTCAGTATCTTGGGGTTTGGGTATTAGCCGCACCGCCGTATCTAATAATTGTCCCATAGTTGCCCCCTCAGTATATTTTTTTATCAATTGGCAATTCGATAGCACCCAATAGGATGTTACCCTTTACCCATGCGTTTTTGACCCAGTTTTTGGATTTAAACATTTCCCATATTTGAGACCCAACGGACACCGCCGATATATCAATCTCAATCGGTATCATGGTCGTGCTACGTGCCTTTATCACTACTTTGGTGGGTATTACGCACGGTAATAGCTCCTTTTCGTAGTTTTTGCCGTTGCTTTTCCATTTCGTCAAAATGCTACCCGTGAAGCCATCAAAGCGCAACGTACCGCGTGTGATATTGGTAACAGGCATTATCAAATGCAAAGTACCTGATAGACCTTTCCACGCCAGCCGTTGATATTTTATATCGCCTACTTTTAGGTTTTTGGCTGCCGTTGATTTGAGCATAAAATTATAGGCAATCAAAGCTACCCCACCGACTACTATTACCCGTCTATCCATTGCTGCCTAAGTTTTAAAAAAAAGAATAAGCCGCCACAAATCACCATAAACGGCTTATTCCCCAAACCAAATAAAAAAACATATCGTGGCATTGCTCCACATTCCCATTGTGATTAGGTGAACAACAATAATAAAACCGCAAAAAAGGGCATGGACAGGATTTGGATAGGATTTGGGTAAGACGTGGACAACTTGGATAGGATTTGGACAATAAAAAAAGGCAATGCTGGTGGGCATTGCCTTTTTGGGGTGCGGTTTATCTATTTATCCTCTTTCTCTTTTTTATTGGGTTTATCGGGTTTAAATGTTAATTCGGTTAATTGACCAAAATGCACCTTCATTGCCAGGGTCCCGTCTTTGCTCAATGCTTCATCAATCACTTTTACGAAAGTGGGGTTTTTATCCTCCAATTCGTCTTTTATTTTCAGTAGAATACGACTGAATGGCGTTGTTTTTTGATTATCCATTTTTTATTTCTTCATATTGTGTGAATAGACCTGAATGATTTTGCCCGTCTGCTTCATCTGTTTTTTCAGCGAACCACAAGGCGATTGCTAACAATTCATCTTTCAAAAAATGTTCACGCATCATTTTTTGTGATACGCCTGTATCTTTCATCTGTTTGAATTGTGCCAATATTTCGGATAAACTTCGATTAATGCGAGGTGCATCGGTGAAGTAGGTAACTTGATGTGTCATTGCTCTAATTTTTTATGTACGTTTCAATTTGTACAGCAAAATTAAAACAAGTTGGCAACATTATCAAATTTTTCTC
>JAYVKQ010000307.1:0-2048 GCA_043768285.1 Saprospiraceae bacterium
GGTATCGCCCGTTTGTGTGGCATGAATTTGCCTAAAATCTTGTTCATTTTCTGCACAATAATAAATGCCTTTGCCACTCGTGCCTATCCAAATAGTCCCATTTTCATCTTGTGTAACTTTCGATATGGCATTGTCTTTCAAAGTGCTATTAGTATTATCAAAATGCTTTAAAATTTGCGTTTTAGGGTCAAAAACCCAAAGCCCTTTGCCCATAGTGCCTATCCATATCTGCCCTTTTTTATCTTCAAAAAGCGTTTTAATCCATGATTTAGCCAATTCAGCAAACAAAGTATTGGATTTTAGGCTTTCAAATTGCCCCGTTTCACTGTTTCGTATATTTAAACCGTGCGTTTGTGTGCCGACCCAAAAGTTCCCCCGTCTGTCTTCAAGCAAAGCATGAATACTTTTACCTTCAAAATGCTCGTTAGCTGTATTATTTTGTCTAAAAACGGTACAGTTATATCCATCAAAACGCACTAACCCGTCCTGCGTACCCATCCAAATAAAGCCATTTTTATCCTGCATTAAGCAAAAAATGGTATTGTGCGGCAAGCCATCGGCAATTGTAATATAGTCAAATTGCGATTTTCCAAATTGTGCAACAACATGATTAACACAGAATAAGAGACCAATTAGATACTTTAAAAAGGCGCATTTCATAGTTTAAATATTTAACTTGTAGCTTATACCGTTCATAAACAACCGTGCGTTGATTCGGTTTACCTTTCAGTGTTACCTTGTGTTTTGAATAAAAATTCACTTCATCTTTACCACTTTTGTGCTTGATGCGGATACCGCACAACATATTGTTCTTTAATCATTTGTGTCAAAATGGTGCGTAAACCTTCTACATTTTCTTTATTCGATGCGGATATAAAAACGCAATCTGAACTGTGTTTACTCCGCACATTCTCTTGCAATTCGGCTTCAATTTCTTTCTTGGTTTGCGCATCCAAAAGGGCATCGTAGTAGCGACTGCGGTATAAGTCCATTTTATTGAAAACCATCAAAATAGGTTTATCCGACACGCCCAAATCTTTGAGTGTGCTTTGCACCGTAGCGATATGTTCCTCATATTTCAAATGGGCAATATCTACAACGTGCAGCAATATATCACTCTCCCGGGTTTCATCGAGGGTGGACTTAAAGCTTTCGACAAGGTGGTGTGGCAATTTACGGATGAAACCAACCGTATCGCTCAAAAGGAAAGGCATGGTATCAAAAACGACCTTGCGAACAGTTGTATCAAGCGTAGCAAACAACTTATCTTCTGCAAAAACCTCTGATTTGGAGAGCATATTCATCAACGTGGACTTGCCCACGTTGGTGTAGCCGACCAATGCAACGCGCACCAATGCTCCGCGTTGCTTGCGTTGAGTTTGGTTTTGACGGTCAATGGTTTCCAATTCTTTTTTCAAATGAGAGATTTTATCGCGTACAATACGTCTATCCGTTTCGATTTCTTTTTCACCCGGACCACGCATACCGATACCCCCGCGCTGACGTTCCAAGTGCGACCATAGACCCCTCAGTCTTGGTAGCATATATTGCAATTGGGCGAGTTCGACCTGCGCTTTGGCTTGAGCTGTTTGCGCACGGCGCGCGAATATATCAAGTATTACACTTGAACGGTCAAGAATTTTGACCTTCAAATGCTCCTCCAAATTACCTTGTTGCTTTGGCGAAAGGTCATCATCAAATATCACGAGCGATATATCTTCATGTACTTTGATATATTGCTCAATTTCTTCCATTTTACCTTTTCCTACAAAATGACGGTTATCAGGGTGCGGCAAACGCTGTATAAAACGGCGTTTGGTCTCGGCTCCTGCGGTGAGGGCGAGAAACTCTAATTCGTCTAAATATTCCGTGATTTGCTCCTCCGTTTGGTCGGGCAATTGGATAGTGACCAAAATGGCTTGCTCTATGGATTTGACAATCCCTTTGCCACGCTCGTCTTTCCCTACTTGAAAAGCAAGGACTTTATTATCTTGATTTTTATTTTTCAAAAGCTGTCAATAATGTTAAATGATGAATGTGTCAAAAAG
>JAYVKQ010000308.1:0-4254 GCA_043768285.1 Saprospiraceae bacterium
CCTGTTTTAACCTATTTTAGGTCATTTTTATAGATAACAAGATACGCATTAATACGCATAATTAAAGCATTTTTGTGGATTTTATTTTCGCTAAAATAGGCGATTCGGAAATGTATTGTGGAGCGAAGGTTAGGGGGTTTTTTCACAGATTGACGGTTGCACTCACGCATACCCGCCGCCTGTTGAGCCTTTGTGTGCGGGCTTTTGGCGGCTGGTTGGCGTGAGTGCGTTCAAAAGCGACCCGTTGGGTCGAAGGCGAAGAAATACACTTGAGTCATCTTGGGTCTTGTGAATAATCGGGGACTTTATTAAATTTGGGGGTAGTCCGAAAGATTATCGTCATTGAAAAAGGACAGATGACAAACACGATCGAACAGTGGTAAGACAGGTTCATTCCTGGTGCGTTCATGTGGAGGTGGTAAAGTCTGCGCTGCATTATTTGAGAATCTACCTCTCCAACGTAGGTTTTAAAAAGAAGTATCAGACTATTTCGAAGGCGAAGTGTGAGTCTCGCAAGAGAACTCCGTTGGGCTTGTTAATTAACAGCAAAGCCATCGGTAATCTTTCCTATTTTTTCATATAAAAACAATAGTTATGAAGCAAGTAAAAAAGCCACGCAAGCAAAAAAAACGGGATTTGACTGCCAAAACCACCACCCCTCCTCCCAACCTTGAAATGCAAATCGTGAACCCGAAAGCGGGAGCCGTTGATTTAGGGTCGAGGGAACAATATGTGTGTGTGGGCTTGAATCGGCGAGAAGATGTGCGGATATTTGGCAATACGACCACCGAGTTGAACGACTTGAGCGATTGGTTGGAATTGCGGGGCGTGACGCAATTTGCGATGGAAAGCACGGGACATTATTGGTATGCCCTGCACGACATCCTCACCAAACGCAACAAAATAGAAGTAATATTGGTCAATGGTCGCTTCTCCAAGAACATCTCTGGTCGCAAAAGTGACCTCATGGACTGCGAATGGCTCTACAAACTCCACAGCTTCGGCTTATTGAGGGGTTCGTTTTTGACGGATGCCATCACCGACGATTTGAAACGACTGACACGGCATCGCCAGAATTTGGTGAGAGAATCGGTTCGATATATGGCACGTGTGGGAAAATGTCTTCGACGGATGAATATCGTTTTGGACGCCGTTCTCAGCAGCCTGCAATCCGTTTCGGGACATAAAATGATAGAAGCCATGATTAGAGGGGAGCGGGATGCCGCTGTATTGGCAGATTTGGCGGATAAGCATGTCAAATCAAGTCGTGAGAAACGCATCGCCGCCTTGACGGGCAATTGGCACGAATCGTCTATGTTTGAAATCAAGCAATGTTACGACTCTTATGTACTGTCCAATCGTCAAATTGATGAATTAGACCTTCAAATCAATGCGGTTTTAGCCAAGACGGTGTCCAATACTGAGGGGGTATATCAACCCTTTGCCAAGGTGGAAAAACCACAAGAGGTTCAATATCCGATTTTAGAGGCTCTAAAAGAAACACCAAAAGAGGTATCTGAAAATATTGAGCCGCCTTTACAATACACCAAAAGCCAAGTATTTAATCAAAAAAAGAGTGGTCAGCCTAAGGATGAACGATTACCCATCCAACGGGTGAAGAGGACTCACCACACCCACGAAATCCCCTTTGATATTCAAGGCTATGGGTACAAACTATGGGGAACAGACCTATTTGACATACCAGGCATCGGCAGGGAGAGTGTTTTGATGCTTATCAGTGAAATAGGGGGTTTAAAGAATTGGCAAAAATTCCCCACCGCAGGGCATTTCTCAGCCTGGTTGGGGCTACTGCCCAACAATCGGATTTCTGGCGGAAAGGTCTTATCATCCCACCGTATTCGAAAGGACAATCGGGTCTCCAATACCCTGCGAAATGCCGCAGCGAGCCTGCTCAAAGAGGGCGTGAAAAAGACCACCGCCTTGCACCGGTTTGGTCAGCGCATCCTGCACAAGAAAGGGAAGACAGCTGCCGTGGTGGCACTGGCGAGTAAAATGGCAAAAATCATCTGGCACTGCATTACAAAGCAAGAGCCTTTCAAACAGCCCTCGCTCGCAGAGTATGAGCAAACCGCTCGCCAACAAACGCTGCGGACGATGCAGAAAAAGATATTTAGCCTCAATATTACAGCTGAGGAACTCTCTATCTTAGTCTAAACCGAGCGCAATTAATGCCCAAATGGTGACTTATTGGATAACTATATCGCAATGAGGAGGCTTTTTTATACCTTAAATTACCCTTTTTAACCCCTTTTTATACTGAAAAATGCCTTTCGGTACGCTCAAAAGGCGTTTCAATACCATAGCTTTTAATGACGAATATTTTATTTTATCCGTGGGTTGGCGAACGGGCATTTTTGTACGTCTGGGCGTGTTGAACAAAGCCAAACGGCAACCCTAAGAAAGATTACGGTTAAGCGACAAAAAAACGTACCTTCGCACGGATAAAGTTTTTTTAATAATTAAACAGAGTAAAGTTATGAAAAAAAACGACAGGCGCAATAGCCTACAAGCGAGT
This sequence comes from Saprospiraceae bacterium, assembly GCA_043768285.1. Classification (GTDB taxonomy): domain Bacteria; phylum Bacteroidota; class Bacteroidia; order Chitinophagales; family Saprospiraceae; genus JAAFJT01. Next base: position 2,537 of record JAYVKQ010000308.1, read on the forward strand.
TAGTAAAGAAATTTATGCAGGGGTAATCAGCCGCATGGAAACGCACATGCAAGTGTCAGGTTCGCCCGAGAGTACCCAAATTACGTATATCCGCGCATTGCGGGATTTAATGGAAGACTGCGGCGATATCCCCGAGAACCTCAGTGCCGACCGCATAAAAACACACCTAAGCGGTCTTCGTAGCCGCCTGTCTTCCTCGCCGTTGAATTTGCGGGTTTGTGGCATCAAGTATTATTTTCGTCATGTTGTGAAGCGTTTGGATTTGGTGGTTGATATCCCGAATCCACGGGTGGCGAAGTATATCCAAACGGTACTGACTCATGAGGAGTTGGCAGTCCTGTTTGATTCGTGTCGGAGCATGCGTGAGTTAGCGGTGTTTCATTTATTGTACGATTGCGGTTTGCGTTCGCGGGAAGTATGCGGGATAAAGCTAAGCGACTTTGAGAAAGTGCATCAGAAACTGACGCTACGCCAAACAAAGGGCGGACAGTTACGGGCGATACCGTACTCAGAAGCCTTACGGGAGACGTTTACCAAATACTTCCAAACCTTAGGGTCACATCCTACGATATATCTGTTTGAGAACCGCGAGTTGGGGGGACGCCCGTTGACGGTACGGGGCGTGCAGTATATAGTGAAAGAAGTGGTGAAACGGAGTGGACTACCCAAAGATCGGAAAGACTTGATACATCCGCACACGTTTCGGCACACCTATGCGGTGCATTATTTAGACAACGGAGGGAATTTGCTACGCCTGCAAGGCTTGTTAGGGCACAAACACATCAGCACGACGCTGCACTATCTGAAATTCTGCACGATGCCTTTGACCGATACCCTGACGCCGTTGCAAGTATTTATGAACCGTCGGCGGAAGAAACCATGAGACCGCGATTTGATATCGGGGATATACTGAGGGGTTCGTGGTCTGAGGTGGAGAAACAGCCTTTGAGTGGACATCAGTATCGGGTGTTGCGTGCATTGCGGGATTGTCGCACGGCGGCGTTGGGCGGTCATGTGGATGCCTGCGACTGCTGTGGGTGTACTAAGATATCGTTTAATTCATGTGGCAATCGGCACTGTCCGAAGTGTCAGGGGGTGGAAAAGGAGATGTGGATATTGGCACGAGAGCAAGATTTACTGCCTGTCACCTACTTTCATGTTGTGTTCACGCTGCCCCATGAGCTGAACGATCTGTGTCGGTATGCCCCCTCAGTATTATACGGACTTTTGTTCGAGAGTGCCAAGCAAACCTTATTACAATTCGGGGAAGATAAGCGGTGGTTGGGTGCGCAACTCGGGGTGACGATGATACTGCATACTTGGGGTCAAAACCTCTCCTTGCACCCTCATGTACACTGCATTGTACCCAATGGTGGGCTGAAAAAGGACGGCAAATGGCAATATCCGAAGCAAGGGAACGAGAAGTTTCTGTTTCCCGTCAAGGCGATGCAAGGGGTGTATCGCGCCTTGTTTATGAAGGGATTAGCCGCACAGATTCAAAACCAGTCCATCACCTTGCCGCCCGATTTTTCTCTCGATAAGCCTATTTATAAGGCATGGAAAAACGCTTTGTACGGCAAGGAATGGGTGATATATGCGAAGCGACCTTTTGGAGGACCCAAGCAAGTGATAGAGTATTTGGGGCGTTATACCCATAAAGTAGCCATCTCGAATCATCGCATCAAAAGTGTTGATAATCAAGGTATTACGTTTGAATA
>JAYVKQ010000309.1:0-3429 GCA_043768285.1 Saprospiraceae bacterium
GCGGTGGCGGTGGCGACTGTTGTTGTTGATTAGGAACTGAATAAATATCCGTTTTGCGCTCGGTATCACTCACACGGGTTTTTCCTACTTCATCCATCATACGATTGGCTTCTTGAAAAAACTTTTGAAAAGTAGGTTTCAAATCACCTAAAACTTCGAATGTTTTTTTTGGTAATGGTTCTAAAAAGTGATAGGTCATGGATTCCAATTTGGTAGTCTGCGAAATCATACGTGCACCATCACCAAACCATATCACTAAGCTATATATAATTACAAAAAGTCCAGCTAATGCTGCCCCACCTACGACTTGATTGGGCAAATTGACGTGCGCCACTTCCATGCCTTGTGTTACCAAATCACCTACAAACCGCAACATCCACATCGTTAAGAAGTAAGTCACTAAAAAACCGACGACAAACATTAATGGATTATACAATGAAAATGATTTTTCAAGCACTTCTGAAACATAAGGCGAAAACTTAAAAGCCGCCATTAAAGCGAGAAATATAGAGACAAAGCGGAATAGCGTACTTACCAAACCTTCCTTAAAACCGAGAAAAAAACCATAAGCGGCTGCCGCCAAACACATGATATCTATTGCCATTGTAGATTTGTTTCAATTATAAATATGTAAGATTATGACTATTATTTTTACAAATGTAACGCTTTTTTCCTTAATTTCAAATAAAAAATATTGGATTATACACACGAATGGCACAAATTAAGATACGAATTTCTCTAATTTAGATGTAATTATTAGTTCTATTTTGGCACTCTAATTATTTACAAAAATCAAAAACAGCCTCCCGTCCTGCCGAGCAGGAAAAATACATATTTATTTTCTTAAAGTGCCTGAGTAGAATTAGATGAATTCGTTTTGTAATTCGCGCCATTCGTGTGTGAAATACTATCTTAATAACCTACCACATCATCATCACTACGATTATCCGCCACGCCTTCATATTTGCCGTTGGGCAATACCAAAATGGCTTCAACCAAACCAATATACGGACGGTCAACTATTTTATGCCCCATCGCTTTCAACTTTTCAAGCGTTGCTGCGGGTAATCCATCTTTTTCAACCGATACGACATCGGGTTGCCATTGACTATGAAAACGCTTGGCGTGCGTGGCTTCGGTCATATTCATTTTAAAGTCAATCACATTGGTAATACATTGAAAAACCGATGTAATGATGGTAGTTCCCCCTGGCGTACCCACTACCATAAACAGTTTACCGTCTTTGGCGACAATAGTAGGAGTCATACTACTGAGGGGTCTTTTTTGTGCTTTGATAGCATTGGCTTCTCCGCCAATTGCACCATATATATTAGGCACACCGGGCTTCGCGCTAAAATCATCCATTTCATTATTCAAAATAAAACCTGCACCACCTACTACTGTGCGGCAACCATAATTATCATTCAAAGTCGTCGTCAATGAAACGGCTGCCCCCTCAGTATCCACGATACTCATATGCGTGGTTTGCTCGCTCACTGCCGCCATGTCGCCGTGCCTAATAGATTTACTTGGCGTGGCTTGATTGGGTGTAAAATCCATGAATCGTTTTTTCAAATAATCGCGATTGACGAGTTTTTGGACTGGAACGGGGTAGAAATCGGCATCGCCTAAGTGTTCAGCGCGGTCTGCATATACCCTTCTTTCAGCTTCTACCATCATATGCACTGCTTCAGGGCTGTGAAACCCATAACTGCCCAACGGATAATTTTCTACGGTACCTAAAAGTTGTAAAAGCGCAATACCGCCACTACTCGGCGGCGGCATCGTAATCATATCATAGCCACGATATTTGCCCATCAAAGGTGTGCGCCAAGCGGCTTCATACTTTTTCAAATCTTCGTGGGTTATCAAACCGCCACCGCGTTGCATTTCTGCTACTATTCGGTTGGCATTATCGCCTTCATAAAAACCTGCCTCGCCTTTGTCGCGTATCAATTTGAGGGTACGCGCAAGGCTTTTTTGTATGAGTTTATTACCCGGTTTCCATTCGCCTTTCATTTTCACAAAAGCTGTGGCTTGGGTATTATATTGCAAAAACGCTTCTTTATTCTCATTCAAACGATTTGCCTCTGATGATGTGATAGCAAACCCATTGAGTGCCAATTTGTAGGCGGGTTGCACCAACATCTTCCAGTTTTTAAGTTTAGAATATTTTTGAAACATCTTCATACAGCCATCCACTGTGCCAGGCACACCTGCCGCTTGATGCCCTTTTTGGCTTTTTTTGCCAATCACATTGCCTTGTGCATCGAGATACATATCGCGGTGTCCTGCCATGGGTGCTTTTTCACGAAAATCCAAAGTAGATATATCGCGCCCGTCGCCACTGCGATAGACCAAAAAACCACCACCGCCCAAATTGCCCGCGCGTGGATACACAACCGCCAAAGCAAACTGCACCGCAATAGCCGCATCCACCGCATTACCGCCTTTTTTGATAATATCTAACCCAATCTTTGAAGCCAAAGGGTGCGCCGCCGACACAACTGCCTTATCTGCAAAGAGGGATTTGGTTATTTTATAAACCTTAACTTTTTTAGCGCGTTTCTTTTTTTGTTTTTTAGGTTTTGCAGTGCTTGCTGTTTGTGCTTGCCCATACGCCTCCCAAATACTGAGGGGTAGTACAAAAGCAATAAGTAAGGTAAAAATTATTTTTTTCATATAAAAAAATTGTTAATTTTGAATAACAGGCGAAAATATTAATTTTCTTAAAGACCGCATAGTAATTTAGAAAAAAGCGGATATAGTTTTTTCAAAAAGCAACTGAATATATACATGTTTCGTCTTCAAAAGATTAACTTTGTTTTATTTTAAAAAATTAATTTTTCTAAATCAACACCAACGATGAATAAATATCTCATAGCCCTTTTAATGCTCCCCCTCAGTATTTTCAACCTTTTTGCACAGGATTTATACGACATAAATAAAATCCAAGAGATAAAAATCTATTTCACGCAAGCGAATTGGAATAATTTACTCTTAACGGCAGCCACTTCTACGGCTGAACCTTACACGGTGTGCAAAAGGGTCATCGTCAATGGAGAGGTGTTTGATAGTGTCGGTGTGAAGTACAAGGGCAATTCAAGTTTCAACGTGACGCGCAAGAAAAACCCGTGGCATATTGAGTTGGATAATGTCAAAGACCAAAATTATCAAGGCTACAAGGATATAAAGCTCTCCAATATTTTTCAAGACCCTTCGTGTGTGCGCGAAGCGTTGAGCTATAATTTGATGCAACCCTATACCGATTTGCCCCGCGCCAACTACGCGAAAGTGTGGGTAAACGATACGCTGATTGGCTTATATACCAACGTAGAAGCGGTCACAAAAACGTTTTGCAAAAAGCATTTTCCCTCATCGGGTGGCAATATATTTGTGAAATGCACGCCCCCGTCGTTGGGCGGTGGT
>JAYVKQ010000310.1:0-7198 GCA_043768285.1 Saprospiraceae bacterium
ATTTTTGAATGTTCTGAAATATCACCCTACCCTGTGCCACAGCCTTGACAATTGAGGTAAAAGAGTCGTCTTTGACAACAATATTTGCCGTTTCTTTTGCCACTTGTGTTCCCCTCATGCCCATAGCGATACCCACATCGGCTTTTTTTAAGGCGGGTGCATCATTTACACCGTCGCCCGTCATGGCAACAATATTGCGTTCTTTTTGATAAACTGCGGCAATGTCTAATTTTTGTTTGGGGGTGGTTCGGGCAAAAACGGCGGTTGAAAGTATCCTCTTTTTCCATTCTTTTGTATGCGTATCGCCATCGGGTAAGTCTTTGCCTGTAATTACATTTTGGTCGTCTTCGTCTATTAAACCTGTTTTTTGAGCAATATTGAGGGCTGTTAAAGGGTGGTCACCCGTTATCATCACGATTTTTATCCCTGCATTTCGACAACTTAATAGGGCGTGTTTGATGTCTGTTCTTGGTGGGTCTAAAAATCCTATCATGCCCACGTAAATCAAATCGTTTAAAAAATCGTCTTTTTTCAAATCCGCAGCTTCTTTATATGCAAATGCTAAAACCCGAAGCCCTTGAGCGGACATTTTTTCGGATTCTGCCAAGATTGTTTTTTTATCGTTTTCGGCTAATACTTTTATGGTTGCACCCGATTGTGTTTGTTTACATTTTTCAATTAAATGCTCAACTGAACCCTTCGCCGCTACAAAATGTACCCCCTCAGTATTTTTATGCAAAGTACCCATAATTTTAATCTCTGAATTGAAAGGTACTTCGCCAATGCGTTCATATTGTGCGTGAAAATCATCGACAGATGTGCCTGATGTATTGGCTAAATGGATTAAGGCAATTTCTATGGGGTCACCTATGAGTTTCTTTTTTGTTTTGGCTGTTTTTTCAATGGCGTTGTTGCACAATGCGCCTATTAATTTCAGTTTTTCAAAATTCTCTTTGCTGTTTTTTATCTCTCCATTATCAAATGTCAAAGTATCATTTTTAATATGCACTTTTAAATTTTCATCTGGAAAAGAAAAAGTGTCCACATAAATCTTGTTTTCTGTTAAAGTGCCTGTTTTATCGGTTAAAATGACAGTCGTACTGCCTAATGTTTCTACCGAAGAAAGGTCTTTAACAATCACATTGCGCCTTGCCATGTGCAACATGCCGTAAGATAATGCCACCGTTGCCACAATCGGTAAACCTTCTGGAAATGCCGCAACTGCCAAAGCAATTGAGGTTTTTACAATAGAAACCCAGTCTTTGCCTTGTATTATACCCGTTATGGCAAATATAGCGGTCATAATTAAGGTGAGCCAAATCAGTTTTTTACTCAACGAATTGAGTTTTTTATCTAAGGGGGTAATGGTTTCCTCCGAACTTTCTACCAAAGCCGTAATTTTTCCCAATTCGGTGTTGTGGGCGATACCTGTAATCACAGCTTTTCCGTTGCCGTTTATGACAGACGTACCTTTAAAAACCATATTGTGTTGGTCACCCAATGCGGCATCTTGGGGTAGTATTTCTATGTTTTTCCCCGTCGGCAACGACTCGCCTGTGAGCGAGGATTCATCACATTGTAGTTGATTTAACTCCACCAAACGCCCGTCGCCCGGCACAACATCACCCGCTTCAAGCACCACGATATCGCCTACGGTTAGTTTTTCAGAAGGTATTTCCTGTGTTTTCCCGTCTCGAATGACTTTTGACAATATCACGTCCATTTCCTTCAAAGCGTTCATAGAATTGCGGGCTTGAAGTTCCATCAAAAAACCGATTAGGGCATTGATTAAAATAACTACGCCAATGGCAATACCTTCAATATAATCTTGAAAATAGACGGAAACAGCCATGCCAAAGACCAACAAATACACAATAGGGCTATTGAATTGCTGAACAATCATCAACCAAATAGGCTTTGGTTTTTGGGCTTGATAGACATTCAACCCAAAGGTTTTTGAGCGATTTTGGGCTTCAGTTTTACCAATACCTGCCACAGCATCCGTTTGAAACATACGCAAAATGTCCTCAACCGAGAGGGTGTGAGGATTTTTAAGCGGGTATTTTATTTTCATATGTCAATTACATTTATCTAATGCGAGCCAGATGATTATGAAAATAACGACTGTACTCAAGCAACCACCGCCTAATTTGCTTGCACCATAACCCGATATTAAGCCTTTGAATAGGTTATTCATATTATTTAATTGTATGTTTTTAAAAAATTATTACACATTGCTTTCTTCCAAATTGTCATGATTATCGCCACCGATACTGTAATAATTATTCTCTTCATCTTCGCTGCCGATGCGTTCCTGTACATCATCTAACTCGGAAGCTGGCACGTCTAAATCACTACCTAATGTAGGGTTTATCAAATCTTTTTCGCTGATAATTTCAAGTTTATCATTTTCTGTTATATCCGCTAAGGTATCGATAGGGTTAACCTTCCCTACCCTATCATATTGACTGTATATATCCTCACTTTGGGGGTAATAAGGATAGTCGGGAACATCAATTTTCACATGTTGGCTGGGGATATTTTTTCTTTTTCTTTTCATTATATTGATTTTGAAAGCATTAAAATACTGAGGGGGTATGCCTAATAAAAGTGGCATCTATTTGTAATAATCAGATGCCACTTAACAAGCATTAAGACACAATTTTTATATGTGTAATCAATTAAATTACAATACAAAGGTGGGCTTGTTTTAAGTGAGAAGTGTTACACAACTTTTGTAATAAGTTGCATCATTCACACTTGTCACTTTTCCCCAATTGTAATTTCCCCGCTCACGTCTCGTTGCTTTTTTCTCTTCTTTTCTTGTTTTTTAAAATAGCCTCTAAATAGAAAATTGTGTTTCAAGGCTTCCATATTTTGATTAAAACTGACCGTTCCCGCTTCGATATTGATGAGACTGTTGTTGAGTTTCGAGGACAATAGTGTATCTTTCAAAACGGCGTTATATGCGCCTTTGCTTTCGGTCAAATCGGTTTTAACGTTTTGGACAATATAGGCAAGTTCTTGGCTTAAAGTTGTGGCGTTATCACCCACCATTTTTATTTTATCAACCGCTTGGTTGAGGTTAAAAGCGATGGCAGTATCGGTCAAAAGAACACCCAAAGAGCCTTTGCCATTTTTAATATTTTTGATAATTCCCTGCAATTCTGCCATCATATCATCGGTTTTTATAGTAGCATTGCGGACATTATTCATAGAAGCTATAAGATTATCGGGAATGGTTTTTTCATTTAAAATATTCCATAGGGCGGTACTGTTGTTCAAGCGTTGAACGGTGTTTTTTAATTCTTCCGAAATAGTAGCAATATTGATATTGGTTTTATTTAAAACAAGCATCATCTCATCGGTATTTAACCCCTCGTTTGCCAATAAAATATCTTTATCAACAACCAAATTGATGCGGTCATTTCCGGCGGCAATATTAAGTAATTTATTGCCCACCAAACCATCTGTTCCAATGCTCACAAAATCTTGTTTATGGATAAAATTTATCATTTTTTCATCTATCAACATATTTACTTCCACCAGACTGTCATTGATGAGGTCAATTTTTTCAATTGTACCGACTTGAATACCCGCATACCGAATATTGTTGCCTATCATCAAGCCATTAACATTTTTGAATTGGGCTTTTAGGGTAAAATTTTTACTAAAAAAGCTACTACTTTTACTCACTTTGTACAAGGCAAATATGAGCATAAGTATGCTAATTGCGACAAAAATGCCTACTTTAACGTTGTCTGTTTTGCGATTTGCCATTATTCAAAAAATTGTTTTATGTTAGTATCATCACTGTTTTTAAGCTCCTCGTATGTGCCTTGGGCGTAGCACTTGCCGTCAATGAGTACCACTATTCTATGGGCTGTCAATCGGATACAATTCATGTCATGCGAGATGATAATTGCCGATGTTTTGTATTCCTCCCCTATTTTCACGATTAAATTACTGATTTCTCTACCTGTAATGGGGTCTAAACCCGTTGTAGGTTCATCATATAAAATGATTTCGGGGTTTAATATCAATGTGCGGGCTAAGGCAATTCTTTTTTGCATCCCGCCTGAAAGCTCTATCGGCATCATATCAAGAGTATGCGCCAAGCCGACATTTGTCAGCACTTTTAGCACCTGAGTATCGGTTTGTTCTTTTGTCATGTCGATACTACGGCGGCGTAAAGGAAATTCAAGATTTTCTCGAATCGTCATCGAATCATAGAGTGCATTACTTTGAAATAAAAAGCCCATTTTCACTCGTACTAAATCCAGTTCGTGGTAGGTCATTTGGGTTATGTCTTCATCAAAAATGCAAATTGAACCGGTATCAGGGCGCAACAAACCGATTAAGCATTTGATGAAAACTGATTTGCCAGAGCCTGATTTGCCCAATATTGCGACTTGCTCTCCTTTTTTTAATGTAAAATCAAAATCAACGAGAATGTGCTTATCGCCAAAGGATTTATAGAGATGTTCGACCCGAATGACTCCCTCCATAAATTTCGGATTTATGATATCGGATTTCGGCAATTTATCCGAAATAGCCAGATTTTCCTGTGTCATGTAATTGATTGAATCATTAATTTCGTACTTTGAATTTTGAAACACCCCCCTCAGTATTTTGAACCTTTTTTAATGAAATAGCTGAATATTTTGGCAGTCGAAAAAGCTATCTCAAATGCCATAAATTCGTAATTTGCACGGCTATCAAGTCAATAAAAAATATCAAAATAGAGCTTACCACTACCGCAGAATTTGCTGAACGCCCAACCCCCTCAGTACCTTTGCTGCTATGATAGCCTTTGTAACAGCCCACTATGCCGACAGCAAAACCAAAGAAAAAAGATTTGATAAAAGCGGGTACGACATCACTCAATACCAAAACATTGGTTACTTTTTGAGTGAACAGTGAAAAACTGGTCACATCATATATATTCACCCCTAAATACGCCCCAAAGAAAGCGATGAAATCACTCAAAACAACAAGTAATGGCAACATCAATGTCGTTGCCATTACCCGTGAAACGACCAGATAATTAAAGGGATTTGTGCCTGAAACTTCCATAGCGTCAATCTGTTCTGTTACTTTCATACTGCCTAATTCTGCGCCAATGCTGCTGCCTATTTTACCCGCAAAAATGAGTGCTGTGAGTATCGGACCTATTTCACGGACAATGGCAACGCTTACCATATCTGGCAGTTTGCTTTCTGCGCCATACGTCACCAATGAAGGATGCAATTGCATAGTCAAAACCAAACCGATGATAAAACCCGTCAAACTCACCAAAGGTAGCGAGTTGTAACCCACTATGTAACATTGGTGAATAAAGGCAGCCACTTCATAGCGCGGTTTAAAGGCTTCCAAAAAAAAGTGCCAACTGAAACGGGATATGTCACCCATTTCATTGAAAATACCTTTTAAAGCGGGAAAATGATTCATGTTTGATGTATAGAAGGGACATTTATTTCCCGTATTTATTGAAACTGGACATTGATTTCCCGACGACAAATTAATAAACCCTAAACCCTAAAGTTGCTTGCACCCAAGCATTTTTGTAGCGGGGTGTTGTGGAAGTGCCATCGCCATTGTTGTTTTGAAAATCACGTCCGACTCTTGCACCGACGACCATGTTTTTTAAGTTAATATCCACACCACCTACAAAGCCTAAGATATTTTTACGAATATTATCGTTGTTAAATTCTTTACTCTGTTCTGTTGTCAGAATGGCACTCGAAAACTTATCGTTTTGTTTCAACAAATAAGAATATTCAGGCCCGACTACAATCGTCAATATTTCAACTGGTTTGATTGCCAACAGCAAAGGAATGTCAATATAGTTAGTCGTGCGTGTAAGGTCGTATGAAGTACCCAACACACTGCCCTTTGCTTTAAACCCTTTTTGAGAAAATAGGACTTCGGGTTGGATGGCGAATACAGTCCCCAACGGTATAGATAAAAATGCACCCCCTACGACCCCAAATTTAGAATCCGAAGTGAATTCACCGCCTTTTGAGTCATATTCGTTTGAGTAATTTGTACCGCCTTTTAAGCCAAATACAAACCCATTACCCTGTGCATTACTGACATTAACCATGAAGGCTACGATTGTTGCTATTAAGATTAGCTTTTTCATTTTCATTACATTTTAATGTGAAATTATTTTCACGGTGCAAAGGTGAGGGCTTTCGGTTGGGGATGTGTTACACAACTTTATTAATAAGTTGCAGGATTCACACATTTATACCCCCTCAGTATTTTCATCTTAAAAAACCTATTCTTTAATTATTTTTAGCTTTTTTACCGTACACATCTTTCAACACAACAGGCGCACCCATTGCATCTTTTACATTGAGATTATAACTCACCCGCACGGGCGTACCCAAAGGCGCATAATAATAAATACGCCACATATCTCCTTCACCAGTGCCGATACACCCATTAGAATAGGCTTTTCCGAGCGTGTTTTCATTTGAGGTTGGGTGTATCAATTGTCCGAAAGATTCGCCATTTATTTCAGGTTCGAGCCAGGGCATTAAGGGTAAAAGCGTTGTGTCACCATCGTCGCGCTTGGTCTTATCATGCGTTTTGCCCGAAACAGGGTCTAAAAAGGTGTTTTTGAAGTAGGTATTTATAATTTTACCATTGCCTGTTTTTGTCCTTAGTTTGGCTTTTTTATCGTAATCTGCCCATTTTCGGATGCGGTTCTGCCCCACCCTAACCAGAAAAGTATTGAGCGTATCCTCGCCTTCGATGATGCGCAGTTTAAATTCAGGAATATTGACATCAAGGACTGTTTTAACTTGTTTCTCCATTATCAAATGGGCAATTGAATCAGTTGGAATGAATAGCGTATCTCCTTGTTTCAGCACTGTTAGTTGTTGTTGGTCATACACAAAAACGCCTTTTTCTTTTTGCCGATAATAGTCGGTGTTTTCAAGCGTATCTATAAGCCAAGCGTTTGCCCGTACAATAATGTTGGGCGTTAAATCATAATCCACTAAGGCATCAAAAGTATGAGCTAATGTATCCATATATTTGAAATAATCTTTAATCTGGATATTTTGCTCTACGACATGCGCGAAACGCCACGTCTGAATTGCCGAGGGGGTAGCTCCATTTTGTTGTGGAACATTTTTTTTACGGCAGCCATAAGCTACTACCAATAAAAATACGAGTATAAAATAGA
>JAYVKQ010000311.1:0-4354 GCA_043768285.1 Saprospiraceae bacterium
ACATATAATTTAAAAGCTACCCCTCAGTATTTCACCTTAGAAAATCAGCAAAAAATACAATATAAATGTGCGTGTATTTAAACAAAAAACAACACAAACCCTTAATAATCAATATTATACAAATAAGAACACTTAACAATCCCAAAATAATGTTTTTGACAATCCGCACAATTAACAATATCTTTGTATCAAATGGACAATTTACAATGGTCAATGGACAATATGCTAACATGAGTTTACATTGTCCATTGTAAATTGTCCACTGTACATTCACAAAAAATAAACTCTATGCGCTTTTTAACCACTCTCCTACTCGTTTGGCTTGGCGTTTCGCTATCTGCCCAAGTCAATTACACCGCCAATAACCAAATCAAACCTTATACGGGCGACTTTCGGGCTGCCATGAATTTGGGCTATTATCCACCGTTTAATGAGGAACAACTCGCTATATTGAGTGCGGGTAGTGCGGCATTGGGCGTGGAGGGTATCGGTATCAAGGCGTTGCGCCCGTTGATACCCGAAAACTTCACGGAGGTGTGGGGACAGAATTTTAAGCTCAATACTTTGAAGCAATACCAGACGTTGGGCATTGCGGAAAATACCACGATTGTCGGTTTTCCCGCCGATTGGCACCGCGATGCGACCAAATACCGTTGCCCGAATGGTGGCGATGTGCAATCCGAATTGTTTTCAAACCTCTATACCGATATTTGGGACGGCGGGGCAAATGGTACGCCGTATAACGACAATAATTATTACGCCGCTTATCTCTACAAAACGGTGCAAATGTATAAGCCTTATGTCAAGTTTTGGGAAATTTGGAACGAACCGGGCTTCGATTTCACAGGGCAACGCGGCTGGCGACAACCGGGCGATGCGGCGGGCAATTGGTGGGACAGCAACCCCGACCCCTGCGATTATAAACTCCGTGCGCCGATTTTTAATTTTATCCGCATTTTGCATATCTCCTACGAAATTATCAAAACCCTTGACCCCGATGCCTATGTGGTGCTGTCAGGCGTGGGGTATGCGAGTTTTTTAGATGCCGTGTGTCGCAATACCGAAAATCCAAACGGTGGCAGCGTGACCCCTCAGTATCCATTCAAAGGTGGGGCGTATTTTGATGTGGTGGGCTTCCATTCTTATCCGCATTTTGATGGTTCGCTGCAACAGTGGAACAATGCCAAAGGTGGTTTCGATTATTACCGACATTCAGACGCGGCGGCGTTGGGCATATTGAAAACAAAAAATGAGTTTCAAACCGTTTTGACAAAATTTGGCTACACGGGCGGGACTTTTCCCGAAAAATTGTGGATTATTACCGAATGTAATGTCCCCCGCAAAGGTTTTTCGGGGCAATGGGGCAGCCCTTTGATACAGCGCAATTTTACGATGAAAGCCTATTATGAAAGCGTGAAAAACAATTTTATTCAAAATCATTTTTATAAAATTGCCGACGATATTGAAGAAAGCAAGGCAACAGACGATTTCGATGTCATGGGTTTTTATCTCAAACCCGATTATGGCAGGGGTTTTCAACAAGACGTGACTGAAGAAGGTATTGCTTTGAAAACCTGTACCGATGTCCTGTTTGGGCGCGTATATGATGCCTCCAAAACGGCACAAATGAACTTGCCAAACAATGTAAAAGGCGGCGCATTTAAAGGTAAAGATGGCTCATTCGCCTATATGCTGTGGGCTGAAACGACGATTGATAAATCGGAAGAAGCCACCGCAACATATTCATTTCCAACGCCTTTTGGCACTTTTTTTTCTAAAAAAGAGTGGAATTATGGCTACTCGCACCGCGCTGCGAATATCAACGGACAAGGTATATCCCTCAGTGCTACGCCCGTTTTTATCACGGCAGCCGAAGCCAATCCTATTATTAATTATGTAGATATTGCCTTGTCGCAAACAGTCTCGCAAGCGACGGCTTCTAATGGCAATATCGTCACTTTTACCATATCTGCTAAGAATATAGGCAACCTCAATGCCACAGATGTGGCGGTGCGCAATGTGCTACCCGAAGGCTTTGAATATGTTAATCCAACGACCCAAAATTTTGCAAATGGGGTCTGGACTATTGGCAATTTGAGCGTTGGTAGTAGTGCTTCTACGACTATTCAAGCCCGCATCATTAGTATTTCAAAACAAGTGTCAAATATCGCCCAAGTGCAGTCTTTGGGGCAAAAAGACGACAATATCAGCAATAACACGGCGATTGTGGGCATAAATCCCGCTACTTCACCCCGCCCTACGAAGGTAGATATGGAAATGGCAATGAGTGTGGATAGGAATAATTTTGTGGTTGGCGAGTTGATAAACTATACTGTCACAGTGGTTAATCAAGAGGATTTTGAGGCGACAAATGTGGTGGTAGATGTGCCGTTTAAATTGACAAATTTTACGCCCGTCAGTGGTTTTTCCACGAAGGGATTGTATGATTTTAATACCTCAACTTGGACAATTCCAAACGTAAAATTCAGAGAAGCCGTAACGCTAAAAGTGACTTTGCGGATAACGAATACAACGCCCATTCGCCATTTTTTACAGATTAAAAGCCTTGACCAAGCCGATTTGGATAGTAATCCGAACAATGGGGAACAGCTTTTGGAAGATGACCAATCCATTATTTCGATGCCCAACGATGGCAATCCGTGTTATGACGATGCCGCACCCCCTCAGTTTTTGATGTGTCCGCAGGATTTTACGGTATCAGTTGCAGACGCAGGTGGCTATGCGTCTTGGCTAACCCCAACGGTGAAAGATAATTGTGGCAATCCTGTTTTGAGTGCCAACTATCAAGCGGGTGCGTATTTTGCAATTGGCTCATATCCAATTACTTACACAGCTACGGATAATAAAGGACTGACTTCAAAATGTAGTTTTACCTTGAAAGTTGTGAAAAATATCATCACGCCACCAACGGATAATAAGCCCGATTTGGAACTGACAATGAGCGTAGATAAGCCGACTTTGCCGATATACGACCATATTACTTTTACCGTAAAAATTGCGAATAAAGGCACGGCTGCGGCGAATAATGTAACGGTTTCAGTGCCGATAAATACTGAGGGGGCACTCGTTCATTCTGCCTTAAACGATGGCAGACAATTGGCAACCAAAGGCACTTTTCAATATTGGAACCCGCAACTATGGACGGTAGGCACTTTGGGCATAGGCGAAACTGCCACTTTGACCTATACCACTTTTTCACTGAAACGCGACCCGATTACCATATTTGCGGAAGTGAAAACGCAAACGCCCGAGGATTTGGATAGCAAAGCGGGTAATGGTAAGCAAAACGAAGACGACGAGGCAAGCATCACCATGCCATCGGGTACGGTCAATGTCTGCGATAATGACAATACTGCACCTATATTGTCAAACTGCCCAAAGGATATTACTTTAACGACTGAAAAAAATACGGCAATTGGTACATGGACAGCACCGACGGCAACAGACAATTGTGGTACCCCCTCAGTATCAGGCAACTATACATCGGGTTTTGGTTTTCCAATTGGTACAACTACCGTAACATATACGGCAACCGATGCTAAAGGCAACCAAGCAACGTGCAGTTTTAAAATAACTGTCAGAACAATTTTATTACCGACTACTATTGATTTAGAAATAAAAGTAAGTGCTGCATCACAAAATTTTAGAATATATACGCCGTTCACTATCAATACTTCGGTATCGAATTTGGGAACAGATAAGGCGAGTAATATAAAAATTGATATACCTTATCCTGCGGGTTGTGTGCAAGGTGGACCTTTCAAAACCTCGCTTGGTTTTTATACGGGCTATTGGTCAAATTGTACGGGTTGTGGCTTGTGGTATATCCCCGAATTGGCGGGTGGTCAAACAACAACATTAGAATTACCCGTGTTTCCATTGGATGCTAACGGTACTAAAACGGCTACCGCAAAGGTGTTGAGTTTAGACCAAACGGACGGCAATGCGGCGAATAATGAAGCGAGTTTTACGGTATCACCAAGTACCATTCCGCAAGCGGCGAGTTTAAAAAATGTAAGAGAATTTGCTCTAACTGCGTCACCCAATCCGTTTACGGAGACCTTAGAATTGCAGGTGGCTTCTATCGAAGAAAAAGAAGCTACTGTGTTGATTTACAATAATTTAGGTCGTTTGATTAAGTCTGAAAAACGGGCTGTTGCTAAGGGCATTTACAGCCTAAAAGTAGCGTGTTTGGACTTGAACGATGGGTTCTATTTTGTGGTATTGAAGATGCCACAGGTTCGGGATATGTATGTGAAGGTATTGAAAGTTGGGGAGTAATAAAAAAGTTTTGATATACCACTAAGCTGCGACTTTAAGCCATTGCAAAATG
>JAYVKQ010000312.1:0-4835 GCA_043768285.1 Saprospiraceae bacterium
CATTCAAAATCAGTTTCCTAAACCACTACTTGAAATTTATCATTCAGCATTCATTATTTAAAAAATATGTTGAGCATATCCGAAAATACCGTAAATATTGATACTGAAAAGTACAAATCCTTTGAGAAAACCAGTCTTTCGAGGGCAAATGTACTGTTTCGGCGATTTCTTATTTTTTCATTTGTTTGTATATTTGTTATCCTCTTTTTGCCGTGGACGCAGAATATACGTGCTAAGGGTTTGGTGACGACACTTACGCCCGACCAACGTCCACAGACAATTCACGCGACTATCGCAGGGCGAATCGAAAAATGGTATGTCCGAGAAGGTCAGTTGGTGAAAAAAGGGCATACCATTGTTTTTTTATCAGAAATCAAAACGGACTATTTCGACCCCGATTTGCTCGCACGCACCCAAGCGCAAGTGAACGCCAAAGAAAGTGCAGTGGGCAGCTATGGCAGCAAAGCATCTGCGTTGGAAGACCAGATAGTAGCGATGCGCCGCGAATTGATATTCAAAAAAGAACAGTTGACAAATAAAATGCAGCAAAATGCACTCAAAGCGGAAGCAGAACGCAATGCCGTCAATGCTGCTACTATTGATTTAGAAACGGAAAAATTGCAATTGGCGCGAACTGAAGAAATGTACAAACAAGGTTTGAAATCTAAAACCGAAGTGGAGAATAAACGCTTGAAATTACAGCAAACCCAAGCAAAATTAATAGAAACAGAGAATAAATACCGCCAAACACTGCAAGAAACGGATAATTTGAGTATTCAATTAAAAGGCGCAGATAGTGAATATCAAGGCAAAATAGCCAAAGCAGAAAGCGATAAATTCAGCACCTTGAGCGATAGATTTGATGCACAAGCTACAACTGAAAAATTGAAAAATCAATACAGCAATTATGAACGCCGTGCATCATTTTACTATATCACTGCGCCGCAAGATTGCTATATTACGAAAGCAACCACAGTGGGCATAGGCGAAACGGTGAAAGAGGGTGAGCCGATTGTGAGTATAGTCCCGCAGCGCATGGATTTGGCAGTAGAGATGTATATTGACCCCATAGATTTGCCATTAGTTAAACTCGGTGCACCCGTGCGTTTCATTTTTGACGGTTGGCCCGCGTTTGTGTTTTCGGGTTGGCCCCAAGCAACCGTGGGAACGTTTAGCGGCAATGTTTGGGCAATAGATAATGTGGCAAATAGCAAAGGGCAATATCGTTTAATCGTTGCACCCGACCCTACGCAGCCGCAATGGCCCACAGCTTTGCGTCCAGGGTCGGGGGCAAGGGGGTTTGCCTTACTAAAAGATGTGCCCGTTTGGTACGAACTCTGGCGACAACTCAACGGCTTTCCGCCCGAATATTATAAACTGGAAGATATGCAAAAAGATAAAGAGGAGAAAAAGAAATGAGACCAATCATCCTTATTATAGGTTTTTTATTATATCAAAATATATATGCTCAATCGCTTGATAGTGTGCCTAACACATTGACTATCAAAGACTTTTGGCAACAAGTGAAAGCGGTACACCCCTCAGTAAAGCAGGCGCGAAACTATCCGCGTATGGCGGCGGCAGAGCTTCTAAGTGCCAAAGGCGGCTTCGACCCAAAGCTGTATGGCAACTATGAGCAAAAATATTTTGATAAAAAAAATTACTTCTCCATTGGCGAATATGGCGTAAAAGTGCCAACTTGGTATGGCATCGAAGTGAAAGGCAGCTACAATACCACACGCGGCGTTTTTCTAAATCCCGAAGATAAATTGCCGACACAGGGGCAGGCTTTGGTGGGCGTTTCGTTGCCCTTATTGCAAGGTCTATGGATTGATGAACGGCGTGCAAACCTATTTAAAGCACGTCAGAGTGCTGGCTTTTATCAATCGGAACAAGCCATTTTGCTAAACGACATTGCCATTGAAGCGACAAAATTGTATTGGAAATGGCTGTTTTATTACCAACAAAGCCTTATAATCAAGCAAATTTTGACAGTATCTGAACAGCGGTTTGCCGCGACAAAAGCCACATTTGAGCAAGGAGATCGTATGGCGATGGATACTTTAGAAGCCTTTATTCAAGTGCAAGACCGTCAATATCAATACAATGAAGCAGTATTAGACTATCAAAATGCAACAACGCAACTCAATATCTTTTTATCAGGTGGTAAAAATGCCCAACCTATTGCCAATGTTTTACCCGCGTCGAATACAGCACCCCCCCTCAGTATTTCGACCATGCAAAAGGATATTATTTTCCAAAATTTAGCCCAAACCCAACCCGCTATTCGCCTATATCAATACAAGTTGGCGCAATTGGATATTGACCGCCGCTTGAAACAGGAAAAATTTAAGCCCAAACTGAATTTTAATTATAATTTTTTGGGTAATGGTTTTCAATTGAGTAATATTTTCAATGATAATTACAAGTGGGGATTGACGTTCAGTACGTCCACGCTATTCCGTGTCGAGCGTGGTGATGTGCAATTGGCAAAAATAAAAATTGAGAATACGCAGTTGCAATTAGAGCAAAAAATACAGGATTTAAACAATAAATTGCAGCAATATATCAACGAATGTAACCAATCGGTGCAGCAAATTGCCCTCTATCAAGATATGGTAAAAAATTATGCACAACTCTTGGCTTTGGAAAATGCGCGGTTCAACTTGGGAGAAAGCTCTCTTTTTTTAATCAATAGCCGTGAATTGAAATATATTGAAGCACAGGTAAAAATGGCGAAATTGAAGATGGAATATGAAGTAGCGAAAGCTTCTGTCGCTTGGGTGACGGGCAATTTGGTTAGTAACTTAGAATAATTAATCTTTTATCTTACATTTGCTACTGATAAAAACTAAATCTAAGACCTTGCGTAAAAAATACCCATGCTCAATTTTTGTACCTTATTCGATGCCAATTATTTAAGTCGAGGGTTGGTCACGTATCAATCGTTGATGACTGCCACGCACAATACGGCGCATCTCTACGTGTTTGCCTTCGATGATGCCTGTTATGAAGCACTTTCTACCATGAAATTGCCGAATTTGACGGTTATTTCGCTTGCCGAATTTGAGGATGAGGCTTTGCTTGCCATCAAGCCGACGCGCTCTCGCGGGGAATATTGCTGGACGTGCACAAGCTCGACGATACTTTACTGTCTTGACAAACTCAAATTAGACAATTGCACCTACATAGATGCAGATATGTATTTCTACACCAATCCACAAGTGTTGATTGATGAAAAGCCCGATGCTGCCGATGTGATTATCACCGAACATCGCTATACACCGCAATACGATAAGTCAAAACTATCGGGTATTTACTGTGTGCAGTTTATGTACTTCAAAAATACAGATGCGGGGAGATTGGTTTTGAATTGGTGGCGCACTCGGTGCTTAGAATGGTGCTACAATCGCCACGAGGATGGCAAATTTGGCGACCAAAAATATTTAGACGATTGGACGACCCGCTTCGGTGATACTGTCCACGTTTGCAGACATTTGGGCGCAGGCTTAGCCCCTTGGAATATACAACAATTTGAATTAGCCATTTCAGAAGAGGATATTCATTGCGATGTTAAAGAGAATTATAAAAAATTGATATTCAATGATATATGGATACAACAAGCGGGTAAGTCAGATTTCAATCCCGTCTTTTTTCATTTTCATGGGGTAAAATTATACGACAATGGGGCTGCCATATACGCGCCCCGCATGTATATTTTGAACAAAACAGTTCGTCATATTTTCTACGATACATATCTACAAAAACTGCAATTAGCACAAGAGGAACTCGTCAGTTTCGAACCGTCATTAGATAAAAAAGGCTTATTAACATCCAGAGATTATAGCGAAGACCGCAAAAAAGGTTGGGGTGCTTTTATCAAAACCAATGTATTTAATCGGCTTTTTAAATCAGCTGCTACAATAGGTTAATATAACTAAGCAACTTTGATACTAATAAAACAAATTAAAAACAATACAACAAGCACTCTTTGCTTAAATGTATATTAGATGTCCAAAGCTACTAACGTCACACGCTTCTTTTTAAATAGCCTATCACAATCATATATTGCCCGATGGCATACGTCAGCATAATCAAATAACTACCCAGCGGCACTTTTAACGCAAACATATTGAACGCCAATACCCCATCGGAGATAACAAATAATATAGCCCCCACCAATACCCATTGAAAACTAATAGCGTCCACATTTTTCCAACGATTGACGACTGTCAAAAGCATCGTAACAATGACGATAGCATAAATACCCACTGGTATCACCATTGCACCCAAATAGGGCAAAATAAACCCGAAATAGCCTAAACCACACGAGACCGCTAACAATGCCCAGCCCACTCTGTCCATACGCCCGAATATCCAGCCTTTGTTTTCCGCTAAAAAGGTAATAATATAGCAAATATGCGCCGTCAAAAAGAACAAAAGCCCCGTGATAAATTGCCCTTTAAACATCAAGGCTATATCACCCAAAAGGCTGAAAATAATCGCTGCGAATATCCATTTATCCATACGCCCCCATTTCAAACCCATAGTCGCTTGATAAAAATATATCCCCAACGAGAGCATCAACGCGGGTTTGAAAAGCCATTCTACATACGGCATTTCGGGCTGCACATATCGGGCGATGAGGTCACCCACGAGCAATAACAGAAAAAGGGCAGGAAAACGCATAGTAAATGATGAATTTATATAGATGAATAGGTTTTGTAAAAATATGAAATAATTTAAAAAGCGTATAAAAAAAATGAAAAAGCCTGTGAGCATACTATACTCACAGGCTTTTTCAGTCATATATGCCTCTTATTGCTTTATCGTTA
>JAYVKQ010000313.1:0-8529 GCA_043768285.1 Saprospiraceae bacterium
GCTGCAAAACCAGCTTGCAATGCCCCAATACTGAGGGGGGTCTCCATATATGATTTCACGAACAATTTTCGTTGCACATTGCTTTCATCTTGTTTGAAATTAGCCGTATTATCTCTGCGATAAGCAATGGTATTACGACTGTTATCAAACCCAGAATAAGCCGCTACCGATGTCCATTGCGTTTTTTTACCCACAGTCAAAGTATGCCTTAACCCAACTGCGTGCATGACGTTTTTATAAGAAATGTCTTGACTATCTTTTTCGGTTTTCCAATCTTTACTTTGCAAGCGTTTAGTCCCCTCCGCACTGTCTTTTGGTGCAAAAATATTATCACTCAAACCATGTATGCCGAATATATTAAAATGTCCCGCTTTCTTAGTCGGTAGCGATATATTATAACTTAAATCTTGAAAAGTTATAGCTTCATCGCCCAACGGCACGCCCATTTTGGAGAGTATGCCGATGGTTGAATAGCGATAATGCACCAAATATGAAGCACGTTCCCTTGGTTTATTATCCATTGTCCGTTGTCCATTGTCCGTTTTAAAATACCCCTCAGTACCCGCTTCAATACCAATCAAACCAAGCGATAAAGTCGTTTGTCGCTTTTGGTTATTGCCTTTGCGGAGACGCAAATCCATAACGCTCGTCAATGCGCCGCCCATATCTGCCGACATTGCGCCCTTGTAAAACGTTGCTTTATCCATCAAGTTAGTACCCAAAATCAAGACACCACCGCCGTTTGCTGTTGTGCGGTCACTCGGCGTGCCTGCATTGCTCAAGTGGTTAGGGTTCACAATTTCCGCACCTTCCAAATACCATTGCAAGGCATTGGGCGTATTGCCGCGCACGCTGATATTATTGCCTTGGTCGTTGTCCACAGCCGCCCCCGCGAGGTAAGATATGGCGCGTGCAGGGTCATTGAAAGTAGCGGGATAGCGCAATATAGTATTGGCTAATTGGTTAGTCAGCGAGATTTCACTGTGTTTGAATGGGCGATGTGCCGTCACTGTGATGGCATCAATATCAATTTCCCACGAAGGTACGCGCATATCCAAGACCGTTTCTTTGCCTGTTTCTACCCGCACATTAGGCACAACCATCGGTTTATTATTACCCGAAATAGATATATCATACACGCCAATGGGGATATTTGCCCATTTAAAAACGCCATTGCTATCTGTTGTAGCCGTGTAGTCCGTATTCACGATTTGGATAGCCACCCCTATCAATGGTTCATTTTGGGTATTGACCAACCGACCACGCACCGTCTGCGTAGGTGTTTGTGCCAAAACGATATTTTGTATAAAAAACAAGGAAAAACAAAGGAAAAGCCAACGGCAGTGTACAGAAATTCTCATAAATATGGGTATTGTTTTGTGAAAAAATAAGGCAACAAAGTTAAGGGATATTTGGGAACTTCGACCCCTACCCCTCAGTATTTTGGCATTTTAATTTTATTTATAGATGAAATAATTATGTTATAAAAACTATAAAAAAGCATAGTTAGACCATAATATAGCGATACATTTGTTTCTTCAAAGGTGAAAAAAGAGAAACTATGCTATCATCTGACCCAACATGGAAAGCCGCTTTTCGGCAATTGATGCCCCAATTTGTTCAATTTTTCTTCCCACATCGCTACGATGAGGTGGATTGGGCAAAAAGCGTGGAATTTTTAGATAAAGAGTTGAATACCATTTTAGTAAAATCGAAAGTAAAAAATCGAGTAGCTGATGTATTGGTCAAACTTCGATTGAAAAAAGGTGGGCATATCTGGATGTTACTGCATATTGAAGTACAAGGCTATTTCGATAAGCATTTTGCCAAAAGAATGCACCAAATGAGCTATCGTATTGAGGATTTATTTGGACAAAATCCCGCCATGTTGTGCATATACACTGACGATAATCCTTCTTTTCACCCCAAAGAATACGTTGTCGAAACGTGGGACAGTGTCAAAAAAACGCAATTCAATACCTATAAGGTTATGGATAATCCGCCGCCTTATACCCATGTTTTGCCGAACAACCCAGTGGCAATTATTATGGAAGTTATTTACGAAGCCATTGTATCCAAAAAATCGGATGACGATACGACTATGCATATATTCACGACTATCAGTGAACGATTATTCAAAAAAGGGTTCTCCAATGAAGATATTTATTTAATTTTTACATTTATCATAAATCATATTAATTTTGCAAATCCAGAAAATTATTTTATTTTTGAACAAAAATTTTTTGAAATGGGTAAATTTGAAACAACCGAGGACATCATGGCAGCCATCAGCCCTGCTGTGATAAAAAAACAGGCAGAAGCTATCCAAAGGAAAAATGCTAAAGTAGAAAAGAGAATTGCTGAGGGTAAAGCTGAAATTGCTGAGGGTAAAGCTGAAATTGCTGAAGGTAAAGCTGAAATTGCTGAAGGTAAAGCTGAAATTGAGATAAAAGCTAAAGAAGCCGAAGCCAAAATTGATAAAAGTATCAAGGTTCTTCTACTACAAGGGATTGCAGTAGAAGTCATCGCCGTATCGCTTGATGTACCTATCGAGCGCATACAATCTATTCAAAAAAACCTGTAACATAAATTATTGAACCACCAATTTACTTATCAGTATTTCATTATTCAACCTAATTTTCAATACCAAATACCCTTTTGGAAAGCGGGTCGTGTCTATATCCATCCTCTCCCCTACTATCCCTATTTTTTCAGAAAAAATAGTCTGACCATTCAGTAGATAAGCTTCTACTAAAGCATTTTCAGAATATACTCCTCTCATATTTATCGTCAAAATATCACCTTTTTGTATAGGATTTGGTGATATTTTCATCTCTTTTACAACGAGTTCAGGCGTTTTGACCGCATCGGCGTGATAGGCTGTAAATGCCCAATCCCATGTGAAAGCGGGTATCGTAAAAGTCAATGTAGTGCTGTTGGTATTGACCGTTGTGGTCGAAGCGAGTTGCCCTGTGGTGCAGTTATAAAACGACAGGGCGTAACTACCCGCCGTCATATTATTGAGCGTTACAGTTGCGCCTGATAGCGCGGTGGGCGTTCCCGTTTGGGGAATATCTTTCCAATTATATTTTTTATGGTGCAGCCAACCGACGGCTTTTTTACTGTTTTCTGATTTCAAAATATAAGCGTTCAGATTGGTAGGCATATTTGTAATTGGTGCAATAGGCTTGAAATTATCGCTATTTGAAGCCCATTTTTGCGTAAAAATACTGAGGGGGGTAAATTGCGCGTATAAATTTTGCGGCTCGGTATAGCTATCCCACCACCACGTTGCACCCGCGCCCATGCCACTACTGAACACCGTTGCCCAAAGCGTATTGTGCAGATGAATACCTTTTGGGTCAGATGCCGCCGCGTCCTCTCCCCCATTGCCACTGATGCTAAATTCGCCGCAAAGATGGGGTTTTTGATAGTTTTGCACCATTTTAGCATCACTTTGAGCGATAATTTGCTCGATATAGGCATTGTTCGTGTAGTGGTGCGTTTGGGTAAAATCCATACTCGGCGATTTCCATAGGGCATCGTCTTCCAAAGTACCAAAACTGGTGGATACCAAATGGCGGTTCGGGTCAAGGCGTTTGAGGTAGTCTGCCATCTCGATATGCCAATCACGGACAGCCGTTTTAACCGCCGCCGTATTGTAATTGTCCGTCCAACTGACTTCATTAAAAAGTTCCCACGACATAATATGACGACTATATCCCCACCTCGCCACGATATAGCGCAAGCGGTTTTTGTGCAGCATCTTAGCCGCCGTACTTGAAAAAAAATCTGCCGTCGTATTGCACGGTCCCCCATTGGCAGTATTGTAAGGATTTTCGTTCCAATTGGGATTTACTTGGGTCGAAATTTGCCCATGATGGTTGATACAGAGCATCATGTATATATCTTGCTGGCGGCATTTTTCTACTATTTTATCAATATAAAATGCATTGTTTTGCTTGTATTTTTTCAAACCTTCGTAGCCGCCGCCAGTGCCCGATTTCCACTCCAAACCCACGCCCCAATGACAGAGCCACAGGCGCATAAAATTCGCCTTCGCTGCCCCCATTTTGCCCAACCAATTATCAAAATCCAGATACGGATTGCTGCGTTGCCAACAGAGGTTTTGCCCAATGGGGATATAGCTTTCGCCATTGTCAAATTTCAAAAAATTACCCTTATCTTTTCGTACAAACCCTTTGTTATTGCTCGTTATGCACCTAAAATTGCCCGTAGTCGCCGCACTCGTTCCCGCTACTGTTGAAACCACCACGCTATATGTCCAATTCCCAATTTCATTGGGCGCAAACCGCACTCGAAAGGCAGCACTCCCCTTTGTGGTCACAAAACCCGTTGTGGTATTGAGGTCAAAATCCTGCATATAAAAACCCTCTACCGTATCCCTACGCCCACTCGGAGCCGTGAATTGCGCCCGCACCACAATTTGGTCATAATCATAACCATTTGAAAAAGAAGCATTTACGGATATTGCCAATTCATATTTATCGAAAAGTGGCGCGTCCATACTGAGGGGGGTCACGCTCGTGATGGTTTGCGCGAGGAGGGTGTTTGTCATTAATAGCGATAGGAAAAGGTATATGTTTTTCATTGTTCAACTTAAAATCCTAAAATTATATGTTTTTTTGGGATTTCATTCCTAAAAGTTGGGGAAAATACTGAGGGGGGGGTACTACCCCACGCCCCTAAGCCGAAGTATTACTTTTCTTCCCCCGATTGTGCTGTATTTTTTAAATCAAATTTTCCTCTCATTTGATAACACCTTGCAGATATAGCCGATGCGCATACACGGCTACATCCGATTTATGCACAATAGCATCGATAGGGGAATAAATTAACGCCATCACCAATTTGTTGAGTTTTACAAAACCGCACCTGTGTGTAATATTTGGATGAAGTTGTGCGAGCGGGAGCGATATTAAAAATAAATAGACAATTGCTTGCATTATTCGAGAAATAATCACGTAATTTGCAAATAAAATAAATTTACCATGCTTATTTCTTTCAAAGTTGCCAATTTTCTGTCATTTAATGAAGAAGTTGAATTTTCTATGGTTGCGGGACAACAACGCCAACCCTCTTCTCATGTTATCAATTTTGGGGAGGGTCGTAGTCGCGTAGGGGTCTTAAAGTCGGCTATCATATATGGTGCAAATTCATCGGGCAAATCAAATCTTTTAAAGGCTATAGATTTTACAAAAAAAATAATTGTTGGTGGTATTGATACTGTTCCTTCAAAAGGCAAATACTTTAGGTATGATGCAGAGAATAAAGATAAACCTTCAAAATTTGAATTTGAGTTATCCATTCAAGAAAAAATGTACGCCTATGGTTTTTCTCTAAATCTTGAAAATAAAAAAATAAAATCTGAATGGCTGGTAGAGTTGACCAAAACAACAGACAAACTCATTTTTGAACGCACGGTCAATGATGATGGAACATCAACGTTTAAAGACAATCTGAAATTAACGGGTAAAGAAAAAACAAGGTTTACGATTTATCAAGAAGATGTTAAAGACAACCAATTGTTTTTGACCGAATTACAAAATAAGAATTCCTATTTTCCTGGTCTCGAAATTTTTAAAGATACTTATTTTGTTTTTAAAGAATTGATTAGGGTTATTTTTCCGCTTGACGTATTCAATACTATTCGTTTGGTAGAATTATTGAATTCTGATTGGGATTATGTATTAAATATACTAAATATGTTCAATACGCATATTTCTGAAATAAAAGAAATCGAGCAGGATTTAGGTGCTGATTTTATGAGTAAAATACCAGACAAAGAAGTTTTATCTAAAGTAATTCAAGGTGACACAGGCGAAGTCACTTTAAACGGAAATGACCATCTTGTGTATAAAAAAGGCGACCAAATAAAAGTATTATCGCCAAATATCAGTAAACTCAATAAAGATAATAAAAAAGCAACATTTGGTTTTGATGAAATTTCTGATGGTGATAGAAGACTTCTGGATTTTATTCCTGTGTTGCAACATTTGCTTAAAAATGAAGGATATGTCGTATTTATTGATGAAATAGACAGAAGTTTCCACCCTGAATTAACGCGGAAATTTATGGAACTGTACTATTTAATTTCAGAAAACGTAAAAAGTCAATTAATCGTCACAACCCACGAGGCAAGTCTCTTGGATTTAGATTTGGTGAGACGGGATGAAATTTGGTTTACTGAAAAAAATGCCAAAGAGGAAAGTCAATTGTATTCGCTTGAAGAGTTCAAACCACGCCATGATAAAGAACTTAGAAAAGCATATCTTTTAGGGCGATATGGTGCAATTCCCTTTATTTCTAATGTAAAATTATTGGGTTGGTTAAAAGATAATTCTGAAACCCTTAAACATACTACCCCTTCATTATGACTTTATTTAGAGAACAAAAGGGTATTAGAAAAAGAAAAAGTGGCTACCGTCCTATCGGCACTTTTTATGTCATCGCTTCAGAAGGCACTGAAACCGAACCCATATACTTTAAATATTTGCAGAAATATGTCAGCGAAAAAAGAGAACTCAATGAGGTTATTAAAATTGAACATTTGGAGCGACAAGAAACCGCTTCTTCACCGCATCATGTTCTGAAGCAATTAGATAAATATAAGAAAAAATATATAATTGATGACAATGATGAACTATGGCTTTTGATTGATAGGGATAGAAATACCATACAGAATGTGAGCGATATTGAACAAAAGTGCAAACAAAAAAAATACGAATTTTGCTTAACCTCGCCTTGTTTTGAATTATGGCTATTACTCCATCTTCAAAATATAAACGACTATTCTGATGCAGAAATCGCTTTTTTAGCCAAAAACGACAAAGTAAATAAAAACAGAACCTATATTGAGAAAGAAGTATCCGATAAAATGGTAGCATTGGGTAGTGGCTATTCCAAATCAAATGTCAATATGGCTATTTTCTTTCCTAAAATTGAAGAAGCCATTAGACAAGCCTATTCTTTAAATTTACATGACAAGTGGGCTTTCGATAGTTTTTGTACACGTATTCATGTACTTTTAGGTAAAATTTTACAATATTCTATCTAAATACTGAGGGGGGTCGCCTCTTTTCACCCACCATTTGCATATCTCAATATTTTATCGTTATTTAACCTCCAAAATCACGCACAACATGAAAAAATACCCAATACTCCTCTTTTTAAGCATCCCTATATTACTATTGGCTCAAAAACGCCCTGTGGATTATGTCAATCCATTTATCGGTACGGGCGGACATGGGCATACGTTCCCGGGGGCAACTGTGCCGTTTGGGATGGTACAACTCTCGCCCGATACCCGCACGGAGGGGTGGGATGCGGCGGGTGGGTATCACTATTCGGATAGTACCATTCTCGGTTTTTCGCATACCCATTTGAATGGGACGGGGGTGAATGATTTGTGTGATGTATTGATGACCCCCTCCCTATTGGGCGATTTTAAACCTCAAAAATTTCAACATAAAAATGAAGTCGCTAAAGCGGGTTATTATAAAACAATGTTGGATAATGACAATATGCAAGTTGAATTGACGGCTTCTGAAAGGGTTGGCTTTCACAAATATAAATTCCCAATTCATGCAAAAGAAGCGGCTATAACATTGAGTTTAAATGGAAGAAATAAAATTTTAAACCATTCTGTTGAATACCCTGATGCTACTACATTAAAAGGGAGTGTTTCTCAAAACGCTTGGGCAAAAAATAGGTTTTTAGCTTTTGTATTACAGACTAATTTAGCGTCAACTGAACTAAGAATAAAGGTTAGAGTACACGAAAACAAAAGGGTTGATACCCTTTATCAACTTATTTTTGATGTCTCAAAAACCCATGAATTGCTTATAAAAGTCGCTCTTTCCTCTGTTTCAGAAGAAAACGCTTTGGATAATATGCAAAAAGAAATCCCTCATTGGGATTTTGACAAGACCCGACAGGAAGCGGAAGCACACTGGGAGAAATACCTCAATCGCATACAAATTGATGGTGGTTCGGACGACCAACGCACTATATTTTACACGGCTTTGTACCATACGTTGATACACCCCTCCGTTTGGCAAGATGTGAATGGCGATTATCGGGGTTTGGATAATACCGTCTATAACTCTCGGACATTTGCCTATCACTCTATTTTTTCTTTGTGGGATACGTACAGGGCGTTGCATCCGCTTTATACCATTTTATGTCCCGAAAAAATACCTGATTTTATCAATGGTTTTTTAGATGATTTTGAAAAAACGGGACATTTGCCCGTCTGGAATTTTTCGGGCAACGAAACATGGTGCATGATTGGCAACCATTCTATACCCGTCATTGCCGATGCCTATATCAAGGGCATAAGGGGTTTTGATGCCGAAAAAGCCTTGAGTGCGATGATAAAAACGGTTAATCGAGATACTTTTGGCTTAAAAGCCTATCGAGAAAAGGGCTATATCCCTTCAGATACTGAGGGGGAGGCAGTGAGCAAAACGTTGGAATATGCCTACGATGATTATTGCATTGCGATGA
>JAYVKQ010000314.1:0-23809 GCA_043768285.1 Saprospiraceae bacterium
CCCCCGTCGTTGGGCGGTGGTGGTGCGGCAGGTGGTTCGTCGTTGGTATATCAGGGTGTAGATAGTAGTTTGTATTATAGGTCATACGAAATATACTCAGACTATGGCTGGAAACAACTCATTCACTTAGCCGATACCTTGAATAACAAAACAGCCAGCGTAGAAAAAATCTTAGATATTGACCATAACCTCTGGATGCTGGCTTACAATATCTTATTTGTCAATTTAGATAGCTATACTGGCGGATTTACGCAAAATTACTACCTCTGGCGCGATGATAATGGGCGTTTTAATCCTATTATTTGGGATGTTAATATGTCATTCGGCTCTTTTACAAATATAGGTGCTGGCATTGGCGGTACGGGGACAGATAGCCTTTCCTTAGCAAAAATTAACCCATTTACCCACGAAACCAACGCCGCTAAACCTTTAATTTCCAAGATATTAACCAATCAAAGCTACCGAAAAATGTATGTTGCGCACTTGCGTACTATGTTGAAAGAGGTCTTAAAATCGGGTAAATATCGCACCGAAGGCGAGGCAATCCGCGCTGTTATTGATGTCGCCGTATTAGAAGACCCGAACAAATTGAGTACCTATGCCTTATTTAAAACCAATTTTTATTATGGCGCTGCAACTGGCGGCACAGGCGGCGGTGGCGTAACAGGCATCGTCAGTTTGATGGAAAATAAAATTAAATATTTGGATACCCTCGCCGCGATGAAAGAAGTGCCACCCACCATTTCAAATATTACGACTACCTCTAATGTAAAAATCAATGATAGTCTGTGGATTACAGCAAAATTGAGTAATTATTTACAGGCGGGTGTTTTATTAGGCTATCGCAATACAAGGTCGGGCGCATTTGAGCGACTGACGATGTATGACGATGGTTTGCACAAAGATGGGGCTGCCAGCGATGGCGTGTTTGGAATAGGTTTTAAAATGACGACCCCCTCAGTAGAATACTATATTTGGGCAGAAAATGCAACGGCGGGCATCTTCGCACCTGAGCGTGCCGAGCATGAGTTTTATCAAGTCAATGCTTCTTTTGCCGCGAGTGATGTTGTTATAAATGAAGTCATGGCAACCAATACTAAAACAGTGACTGACCCAAAGGGGCAATTCGATGATTGGATAGAGTTGTATAATAAATCAAATGCTGTGGTGGATTTAAGCGGTTGGTATATCAGCGATGATGCCACAAAGCGCAAAAAATGGCAAATCCCAACGGGTACATCTATCCCTGCCAACGGCTTTTTAATCATTTGGGCTGATGAAGATAGTAGCCAAAACACAGCCACCAGTCTTCACGCCAATTTCAAATTATCCGCTTCGGGTGAGGAGATTTTGCTCTCTCAAAAAGACAGTTCAATTGCTGACCAAGTCGTATTTGGCACTCAAAAAGCGGATATTAGTTATGCCCGTCGCCCAAATGGCACAGGCAATTTTGTAACCCAAACGCCTACGTTTGGGACAAATAACAATACAGGCACTACGTCAATTGAAGAAATATTGCCCGATAATGCGCTCAATATTTATCCAAACCCCGCAAATACTGAGGGGGGTGTCACAGTGGAAATTGATTACGACAATCCTATCCGTTTGCAGATTTTCAATACGCTTGGGCAAATGGTTTATGATAAAAAAATAATCAGACAGGAAGCAGTACAAACGCAGGATTGGCAAAGCGGTTTGTACATCATGCGGGTAGGTAATATTAGTAAAAAATTGATTATCCATTAAACATGAAACACCCTAAATTCAAAACAATTACATTACGGCACTACGTGACTGAAAAAGTTCTGGGGTTAGGTACTTGTTATAAACATATTGTCGCCACCGCGACATGAGGTTAGTGCATTTTCATAGACCCGATAGGGTCTCAATGTTTATAACAAGTTCTAAACCCGAGAACTTTCTCAGTCACGTAGTGACGTAATGCAATTGTTTTTAACTTAGGGATGTCTGATGTTTAAAATAAAAATAAAAATGGACGCATCAAAGAAATTGATACTACAAATCAATCTGGCAATATTTGCCGAATATAATTTAGTTGCCTTTGCCTATTATGTCGTTTGCAGAGTTATACAACTAAAAAGACGACTGCACCCCCAATTTCACCCCACTAAACGCAGGCTCTAAACGGCATATACCACCTGTACAGACAACCCCTTCCACTTGCTTCACAAACGCTAACGAAAAACGATTTGAACCATTGCTATATACCGCCGCAACGGTTGGATAATGCAAGGCTTTTGCTGTTTTTTTAGGCTGCACATTCCACATATCTGATATAGTAAAAATCCAATTCGGCGCGGTGCTATATTCAATCAAGCCGAATACCCACGCGCCATAATCCTGTTTAGTTGCCATATATTGCGCTTCATAACGTATTGATTTTGTGTCGTTTATGGTGCGTTGGTGTTCAAAAGACGGGGTGATTGTTTGCACATTCGGCACATTGGGTTTTACTTCATAAAGGCTTTGGTTGTAGTTTTGGTGCTGAATACCAAAGGTCGTTTGGCTGTTTTCTTTTTTCAATAAAAGACTGGCATATACCTCTCTGTACAATTGTTTTCCCTTAAAATCTTGAATATTGGAGGCATTAATATCCACATTTATTTTTTCAGTTGGGGCATATTTCACGTCTAATTGCACCGCTTTTTCACCCAATTCTTGCGTAGCGGGTACATAGCGCGTGGTTAATCGAAAGGTATTTTGACGGCTCATGGGCGGCAAAAAATTGACCGTGCCGCGATTAAGCGAAGCAAATGGCGTGGTGCGATAGTTAAAACCTTTCGTCAATTTGCCTTCAATTGTGATGCCCAAACCGCCCGTGGCATAGCCAATATTGCTGTATAAGACGCGTCCCGCTTCGTTGATAAATTTGCCTTCGCTGACTGTCCCGTTGCGGTTAATTTTAGGCGCGAATGGGTCGAATAGCACTTCGGGCGTTTTATATGCGCCTTCCACGTACCACGTCCACTTTCCTGCCGTTAAAGTATTATAGGCAGTGAAAGCAAAAGTGTTGAATTTTGCGCCAATACTATCCGCTTTTGAGTAGGTTGCAAGGGCATTGATGAGTTGATTGACCGTTTCATCGTCCAAATTGCGATGTACTGCGCCAAAACCTGCGGCTAATGAAATATCCTTTACAGTCGCATACCCCTCAGTATTGAAACCATTTATGGTAGATTTATAGCTATCAAATTGCTGTTTTTGTCGCCCCGAGAAGCCTTTTATTTTCCAATTGTCCGTGAGTTGATAGCTCAAATTTAAGCCGATTAGCGCATTGTCTATACCCAACGGACGCTGTTCATAAGCTCTAAAAATGATACCCGACCCGATTTGGTCATAAATATAACCGCCGTATATCGTCAGTTTATCAATACGTTTTTTGACATAAAAACGCCCAATGCCCGTTGCCGAATAAGAAGCCTTTGGGTTTTGCAATTGTGAATTGTTGAACACATCGAACCGCACCCCAATATCGAAACCCGAGCGCACGTATTGCAAATTGAGCCACGCATCTGCGCCTACCAATTGACGGTCATATTGCGGAATATTGGCTGCCCCAATCGCTGCATCGCGGATATAGAAATTGCCGTTGGTTTCTAAATTGCCCGACAGATATTTTGTTTCATTATTTGTATTATTTTGATTATAAGCATCTTGTGCAAATAATAAAAAAAAGCACCCAGAGAAGAAATGTATTTTTGAAAACATATTTTATAAATGATTAATGCTATATGTCTATTATAATTTTTTGATAATCGCAGTATTGAAAATTAGAAACTGAACAAATAAGTTATACAAACACGAATAAGACGAATTTAAAATTGAATAAGACCAATTTGGATATAAATCACTAAATCATTACATCTAAATTAGAAAAATTCGATTTTATATTCGTCTTATTCGTGTTTGCATATTTTATTCGTATAGCTTCGAAAATTAAATCGTAATTTTAAAAACATAAACTTTGTCAAAAATAAATTAAGCCTTACTTTTGCGCGGTATATGAACCGACTTTTTTTGGATAAATTTAAAAAAAAATAAATATGAGTAGTGGTCACAACGATACTAATTACGCCAGCAAAGGCACTTGCTTTGGCTATTTCATCGCAGGTTTTATCATTTTCATTATGCTTTTAATCTATCTATACGGTAGAAACATGGATGCGCTTCAATAAAAGGCGAAATATCGCCTAATTTTTTAACGAAAGTATCACGGAGGACAGTTGATGCGCAATATGGCGTATCAACTGTTTTGTTTTTTTAGGGCATATGTATTACGAAATCCAAGTTCAGCGTTTTAGCATCATCATGGATAAAATTCGCCATATCGTTTCAAGAACGTATTAATGAAAAAAATAAACAACCATATAAATGCGAATATTGGGGTTGAAAAGCCCCGTTAGGGGTGGCAATGTGGGTAATAGTACACAGCTAATGCCCACTACTCGAAGCCCCTTTAGGGGTGAAATGGAAGTCGTTTCACCCCTAAAGGGGCTTTGGATTTTGGGTTTGCGAAATGTTACCCATATTGCGCCCCTAACGAGGCTTTCCAACTCAGCACCTGCATATTTAATCATCATATTTAGTCTTTTTTTTCATAACATCAACGCCCAAATTCCTCTTACTTTCCACTTCAAAAACCCCGATGAAAAAGCCTTTTTTCAAAAAGAAATTAAGCCTGTTACAAGCGTCACGGATAGCCTACAAGCCATTGAAATACTGAGGGGGTATGCCCAAACGCTGCACAATCAATTGTATTTGGAAGCCTCTTTTGATAGCTTGCATTTTAGGGATAGTATATTGATTGTCAATACTTTAATTGGCAAACACTATGAGGGTATATCACTACGTGAAGGTAATATTCCAATCGAAATACTCAATGCTATTGGATTTAGAAAAGGGGAAAAATTAGATTATAAAGAAGTTTCAGATATTAAAAATGACCTATTGACACAAGCCGAAAACAGTGGCTATCCCTTCGCCCAAGTGTGGTTGGATAGTATCAATATCAACTCTGATATTTCAGCGACTTTGATGCTCAAAACGGGTGCGCTTTTCACTTTTGACACCATAAATACTGAGGGGTATGCCAAGATTGCGCCCGCATTTTTAAGCCAATATTTGGGTATCAAAAAAGGGGATATATTTAATCGCGCTAAGGTATTGCAAATCAGCCAACGCCTTGCCGAACTCCCTTTTTTAGAAGCCCGACAAAAACCGACTTTGACTTTTAAAGAAAACAGTACGGCAAGTGTCAATCTTATTTTAGACCCCAAACGCGCCTCGCGATGGGATTTTCTTGTTGGTGTTTTGCCCAATACCACTTCGGGTGGGGCGCAAAAATTTACAGTAACTTTTAATGGCAATGCGGATTTTCAAAACCTTTTGGGACGCGGAGAATGCATATTTGCTAATTTTGAAAACCTGCGTCCTCAAAGCCCGCGCTTGAACGTAAAGCTTACTTTTCCCTATCTTTTGAATACGCCTTTTGGCTTCGATGGCTCATTCGACCTGTATAAACGCGACAGCCAATATATTGAGACGCAGACAACTTTGGGTATGCAATATCTACTCGGAGGCAATGATTATTTGAAAATATTTGGACACCGTTATATTGCTAATAATTTAATAATCAATAATTTAAATATTATAAATAATAGACAATTACCTGCGACTTTGGATGTAAAGACCCAAACTGTGGGTATTGAATTTTTTAAAAATAAATTGGATTATCGCTTCAATCCTCGGCGCGGATGGTCGCAATTACTGAGGGGTAGCGCGGGTGTGCGGCAAGTTAGGCGCAACACGGATATTGTGAATTTGAAAGACCCTAATGATTTGACGTTCAAGTTTTCTACATTGTACGATACTGTTTCGCTTAAAAATTTTCAATATAAAATCGAAAACCAATCTGCCTTCTATATACCTGTTATGAAAAGGGCGGCTGTGAAAATTGGATTACAATCGGGCATTTTAATTACGCCCGAAAAAGTATCCTTGAACGAACAATACCGTATTGGTGGGTCACGCATACTGAGGGGGTTCAATGAGGAGGGCATTTTTGCAACACAATATGCTGTCAGCACGCTCGAATATCGGCTATTGATTGGGCGCAATTCTTACCTATATTCCTTCATTGATGCGGGATATGTAGCGAATATTACACGCACAACGCGCCAATATGACAATCCAATTGGCTTTGGCGCAGGTATTACTTTTGAAACGAAAGTTGGGCTATTTGGTTTTACTTTGGCGGCGGGAAAGGAACAGGGCAACCCCGTAGATTTGCGGAATACGAAAACGCATTTTGGCTATATTAGTCTTTTTTAGTCATGTCATGCAACCCATTGTGTCTTTTGCACGTCTTTGGTATATAGTCATTAAATAGACAAGATAGACGTTTTTTCATACAATTCTGGTTTAAAATCGGGCAAGTTGTTACTTGTCCGATTTTTTTTATTGTTCTTTCAGATTAATCTTAACCAATGGCACATCGGGCAAACCTGTATAATGAATAAATAGCACCCCATTATTCACATCGCTTGGCATATCAAATTCTACTAAAGTTTTAGCAAATGTGCCGTCTTTAACGAGCATTTCGGGCTTATATTCAGGTCTATTGCTGGGAGCAAATTTGTCTTTATTGGGTTTTTCAAAGCGATATTCTAAGTAATTAGCCATGCAAGTACCCGAACTTGAGACAGTGCAAGTCAATTTTAATTTAATTTTAATGGTCTTGTTTTCCGCATCAATGGGTTGGCTATATATATCTAAAATATCAATTTGAAAGTCCCCATAAACGCGATAACGGAGGTAGGCAAAAGTGGGTTTTGTTACCCATGTCGCTTTGGTAGAAGGGTTATTTGTTGAAGAATTTCCCGTTTCTACTTTTTCAGTATTGATTGGGCGTGTTGGCGTATCCGTTTTTGGTGTTTCTGATTTAGCTGCATCTTCTCTAAAGACTAAATAACCGATAACGCCAATTGCCAAAGCTACAACGATACCAAATATGACAAGGGCATTGGTCAATGACGGGTTTTTCTCTGTTTGGGTCTTACCATATGTCCGATTGCCTTCCAAATTCATTTTTTCTACATCATCGCATAATATCAAAAGTGTGTTTTTGATACGGTTTATTTCGGCATTGGCATCTTCTAAACCCAATTGCATTTTCCTTTGTAAGTCCTTGAATTGTGATTCTAACAACAGGGTTTGGTTCAAAAGGTCAGTATCTCTACCCTCCACAATTTCTTGCAACATATCTATCGCCTGTTGGGTTTTTCCATCACCTATGAGGCGTTTTACATCATCTGTTATATTCATTTAACTAATTATTTTCAGGTTTTTGATTGAATTGATACAAGTATTAACGAAATTTGCGCAAATTAGGTATTTAATCTATATGAACAGAATTTGTTAAGCATAAAAAATATATGAAAGAGATAACCATATTGGCAATCGAATCTTCCTGCGACGATACCAGTGCTGCCATACTGAGGGGGGGCGTGGTATTGAGCAATTGTGTTGCCACACAAACCATACATAAAGAATACGGTGGCGTAGTGCCAGAGGTAGCCAGTCGGCAACACCAAATCAATATTGTACCCATCGTGGATACGGCTTTGAAACGCGCAAATGTAGAAAAAAAAGATTTAGATGCAATAGCCTTTACGCGCGGACCGGGTTTGATGGGGTCGCTTTTAGTCGGCGTATCGTTTGCAAAGTCTATGGCATTGGCATTGAATATTCCAATCATTGAGGTGCATCATATGCAAGCCCACGTATTGGCGCATTTTGCCGAAGACCCTAAGCCGCCGTTTCCGTTTTTATGCTTAACAGTATCGGGTGGGCATACGCAAATTGTGCGCATTGACGACTATTTGGATATGACCATATTGGGTCAAACAACTGACGATGCGGCAGGCGAAGCCTTCGATAAAACAGGTAAACTCTTAGGTCTGGATTATCCTGCGGGTCCCGTTATTGATAAATTGGCAAAAGAAGGGAAACCCATTTTTAAATTTGCAGAACCACGCATTGAGGGTTTAGATTTTAGCTTTAGCGGCTTAAAAACGTCTATTTTATACTTTTTGAAGAAGCAAATCAAGGAAAACCCTAATTTCATCAAAGAAAACTTGAATGATATATGCGCTTCGGTGCAGCATACCATTATTGAAATTTTGATGAAAAAAGTAAAAAAAGCGGCGCGTCAAACGGGTATCACGCATATAGCGATTGCGGGGGGTGTATCTGCCAATTCTGGTTTGCGACAAGCCTTGCAGGACATGGGCAATAGGGAGGGGTGGCAAACCTATATCCCAAAATTTGAATTTTGTACGGACAATGCAGGTATGATTGCCATCACGGCTTATCAAAAATATCTTAAAGGAGAATTTGTGGGGCAAGATATATCGCCAATGCCTCGGTTGAGTATGTAAAATTACGAGATTACAAAGTTACGTGCGTTTCGTCAAAAAAAAGTTTACTTATAGACAAGTTAAGGTGTAGAAGTATTTACACTTGCAGATATAGACTACCTTTGATGCCATTGCAACGTATGATTTTTTTTATAAAACAAATATTTGAAGCCAAAATAACTATGAATAATAGACTAACGTGTTATATAATTGTCGTTTTTATTAGTTCTCATTGCTACGCACAAGCCCCTACACTGACGCTTGAAGAAGCTATACAAACCGCGTTGAAGCAAAATTTGGGCATCAAAGTGGGTCAAAATGATATTCAGATTGCTAAGAACAATGCGGTGAAAGGCAATGCAGGCTTTTTGCCTAACGTCAATGCGGTATCGAGTTTAACGCCTTCGTTTGGTTACTTGAACCAAAAGCTCTCAAATGGCAATAGGGTGGACAGAAGCAATTTGTCAAATAATATTAATGCAGGTGTGCAATTAAATTGGTTGCTGTATGATGGTAAACGGATGTACCTCGAACTTGACCGCTTAAAGGAATTGCAAGGCTTGGGCGAAACCAATTTGCGTATCCGCTCCGAGCAATTGGTGTATGATGTGATGCGGGCTTATTATAACATTGTGCGCCAACAGGAATTGTATAAAAGTCTTGCAGAACAACAAAATTTGAATGAAGAACGCTTGCGGATTGCGCAAACGCGCTTAGAAGTGGGCAAGGGCAATCAATTGGATGTATTGCAAGCGCAAACAGACTTAAATGTGCAAAAAACCAATCTTTTGCGCCAAAAACAAGCCATTGAAATAGCTAAATTGCAACTCAAACAAGCGATGAGCAGCACGCCCGAAACGGCGATTGAGGTGCGCGATACCTTGATGGTACAAGCCAATTGGAATTTTGTAGATTTAAAAAATAATGCTATCAATCAAAACCTCAATACCGAATTGTTGAAAAAACAAATAGGCGTTTCGATGCTCGTAGAGAAGCAAATTGAGACTTTAAAGAAACCGCGTGTCACACTCAACTCTGCGTTCACACTCGGACGGCAAGACAATACGGCGGGGCTTTTTCTCGTCAATCAAAATACGGGTTTGAATGCGGGGGTTTCGCTCATATATCCCCTCTATGACGGCGGCAATATCAAACGCCAACAAACAAATGCTAAAATTGACATCGAAACCAATCAACTCCGCTTGCAACAACTCCAAACCGATTTGGTCAATACGCTCAATATCGCCTATCAAAGCTACCTCAATGCCCTCGAAATACTGAGGGGGGAAGAAGAAAACGCCAAAGTCGCGCGCCAAAGCATCGAAATTGCGATGGAACGCTACCGCCTAAGCCGTTCAACGGTTTTGGAACTTGCGCAAATACAACAGGGTTATGAGAATACGGTTTTTCGGTCAGTGGCTGCCAAATATGAAGCTAAGTTGGCGGAAATTGATTTGATGCGGATAAGTGGGATGCTGACACGGTAAGGCACATACTTATAGTCATCAAAACAATAATTTAAAGTATTTGAACTCATTTTGGTTCCTCAATTGCGCACATTTAATCTGGATAATAGGTAAATCTAAGGTATATTTAGCATCAAAATACCTTATCATTGTTTCCAAGTGTCTTATAGATTTAGCTAAATGTTTATCATACGTGAAAGAACCTACATCTGACATTAAATTGTTATCATTATGATTGACGAGATACCTTGCCCTTCTTGAATTAGAAAACAACGAATCGTAGGAGACAAATTCATCTTCTGGTAATTTGCCAAGCGACAATTTATTATACGGATTGATAATATCTCTTACATCGGTATGGTTTCTATATTGTAAATTCAGAGTTGCTAAATGAGCATTTACAAGATGTAGGGCTGAATAAAAACAGACCGTTACTTGCCAATCTAAGTGATCGGGAGCATTCTGATTAATTTTTTGTAAAAACTGAAGATTACTATTAACTTGCTTTATATGGTCTTCGTACCGTGGCAATGGCGATAAGTTTTAGTATGGTTACTTAATTTTGAATGGTTGGTAGTGATTTGGAATAAGTAGGTTATCGCTTTCTTCGACAAAAACATTTGTTACATCATAGCCGAATCTGTGATATTCCGCATTAATTTTGGCAGCAGCTAATATTAACTGTCTTTCAGTTGCCCAATCATCGTCTTTTAGTTCCGCCCATACTAATATTTCGCTATCAGTATAAGCGAAAGCCAGTTGTTCTGGCATAGTTAAACGTATAGTTTGAATATATTTCGTAACTATATTTGCTATAAAATAAGAATGAGACAACCGTTTGCTTTGATGTGCCATTTCATCTGTTGTACCAACAAGAAATGTATTATAGAAACTCTTAACATCAGATGGGGCAGTGTTATCTTGTATCATAGATTGGTCTTCTCGCAATTTTGCAATTATACCATTAAACCAATCATTATGAGTAAGTAATTTTTCAGATTGTATTGCCTGAGATGTCATTTTTATTATGGATTTAGAATATAATTGTTTTGGTTAGAATTGATACTAATAAAAGAAACGATAAAAATCAAATATTAGTTCCACAATATTAATGACTATTTATAAGATTACAAAAAAATTATCATTTTTTATAGTCATAACTAAGGTAAATTTTCATTTTTCGCCCAACCCCACCAAAAAAAGACAAATATAAAGACCAACCAATACACCACATATCTTTTTAAACTTACCTTACTGCCCAATTTTTCCTAAACCTATTACTTCTACTTTGGCACTCTAATAAAGCTCAGATTTATTTTTCATGCTTGGCAGGACGGGTGCTGTTTTTGATTTTCTATTTCAAAAAAATTTCTAATTTTTTAGAAATAGAAAATCAAAAACCTTCTTGGATTTTTAAAATTGTTATAATGCCAAAGTAGAATTTCTATCCAAACCATAATAATTCTTTTCATTATAAATTAAATCAGTATGAAAAAACTAACGCAAGTATGTTTTATGCTGTTGCTTTGTGCAACTTTTTTGCCTAAAAGCGACGCGCAAACAAAGCCTTCATCAGCTAATCCAGAATTAATTAAAAACTTGAAATGGCGTAATGTTGGTCCTTTTCGCGGGGGTAGAAGTATTGCCGTAACAGGTGTTGCCGACCAACCTTTGACCTACTATTTTGGCGCAACAGGCGGTGGTGTGTGGAAAACGGTGGACGGCGGTATGCGCTGGGTGTCCATTTCGGATAGCACGTTCAAAACGTCTTCGGCAGGGGCGATTACAGTTGCACCTTCCGACCCCAACGTGATATACGTGGGTATGGGCGAGACCGATATTCGCGGCAATATCGCAGGAGGCGATGGTGTGTATAAATCCACCGATGCAGGAAAAACGTGGAAGCACTTGGGTTTGAAAAAATCGTGGGGCATTGCGCGTATTATGGTGCATCCTAAAAATGCGGATGTCGTCTATGTGGCTTCGTTGGGTAATCCTTTCGGGCGCACTAAAAAGCCGATGAACAGTGAGGAGCGCGGCGTATATCGCTCTATGGACGGTGGTACATCATGGCAACAAATACTTACCCCAACCAACGACCAAACAGGTGCTATCGAAGTGCATATTGACCCTGTGAACCCCTCAGTATTGTACGCGGCGATGTGGGAATGTTATCGCAACAACTACCAAATGAGTAGCGGCGGCGAAGGTTCTGGTATGTATAAATCTATGGACGGTGGCAATACATGGAAAAATATATCAAAAAATGCAGGTTTGCCAACAGGTCTTTTAGGTAAAATTGGTATTGCAGTTTCGCCTCTTAATAACAACCGCGTTTGGGCAATTGTAGAAAATAAAAATGGTGGTTTGTTTCTAAGTGACAATGCTGGTGAGACTTGGACGCGCGTTAATAATGATAAAAACCTCTGGCAACGCCCGTGGTACTATTGCGAAATAGAAGCAGACCCAGGCACAGTTGATGGATTATATGTATTGAATGTCGGTTTTCAATATACTAATGATGCGGGCAAAACGTTCCGTCAAATTCAAGTTGGACATGGTGATACACACGATATATGGATAAATCCTAAAAATCCTAATAACTTCATTTTGGGTGACGATGGTGGCGCAGAAGTGACTTTTAATCAAGGCAGAACGTTCACAGAGTTGGATTTGCCGACCTGCCAGTTTTATCATATTTCGGTGGATAATGATTTTCCATACCATCTATATGGTGCGCAACAGGATAATTCATCTATCCGTATTTCCAGCCGCAATACAGATGGGTTTGCTATCAATCGCCAAGATTGGGAAGTTGTAGCAGGTGGAGAATCGGGCTATGTGGTCAGTGACCCAACCAATTCGGACATTAACTATGGCGGTAACTATATGGGGCAAATGGACAAAGGCAATTTGAGGACAGGACAAACTCAAGATGTTTCGCCCAACCCTATTCAATACCTCGGCGATGCAGCGGCGGCTATGAAATACCGTTTTCAGTGGACATATCCGATTGTGTTCAGTCCACACAATCCGAAGATAATGTACGCTACCTCTCAATTCGTACACGTTACGAACAATACAGGTCAGAGTTGGCAAGTTATTTCGCCCGATTTGACACGGAATGATACCAATACTATCAAATCTTCGGGCGGTCCTATCACGAAGGACAATACAGGCGCAGAGACATTTGCAACCATATTTACTTTTGCTGAAAGCTATGTCAAACAAGGCATATTTTGGGCGGGTAGTGACGACGGCTTGATGCACGTTTCGCAAGATGGCGGTAAAAACTGGACAAAATCCACTATTGCAGGTTTGCCCGATTGGGCGTTGATGAGTATGGTTGAAGCCTCACATTATGATGCTGGAACTGCCTATTTAGCTGCCACGCGCTACAAAATTGACGATACTAAGCCTTATTTATTCAAAACAAAAGATTTCGGTAAAACGTGGACAAAAATTACAAACGGCATACCCGACCATGCTTTTACCCGCGTGATTAGAGAAGACCCTAACAAAAAAGGCTTGCTCTATTGTGGTACAGAATATGGCGTATATGTTTCTTTCAATGATGGTGATAGCTGGATGCCTTTAAACAATAATTTGCCCATCACGCCTATCCACGATTTGGTCATTCAGAAGCGTGAAAAAGACTTGTGTATCGCTACACATGGGCGTTCATTTTGGATAATGGACAATATTGAGCCATTGTATCAAATGATGGACAACCCCTCAGTGGCAGAGAAAAAAGCCCACCTTTTCGCGCCAGAAAGTGCATATCGCGTTGGTGGTAATGCTATGCCAATGGCTTTGGCGATGCAAATGGGCGAAAATGCACCCAATGGCGTATTGGTCAATTATTTTTTGAAAGAAAAACCGAAAGAGGAAGTGCAATTGCGCTTTATCGGCGAGCGTGGGGATACTATTATCACCTATTCCAGTGTGAAAGATAAAAAAGGAAAAGCTTT
Source organism: Saprospiraceae bacterium (assembly GCA_043768285.1). Lineage (GTDB taxonomy): Bacteria > Bacteroidota > Bacteroidia > Chitinophagales > Saprospiraceae > JAAFJT01. Next base: position 13,876 of record JAYVKQ010000314.1, read on the forward strand.
AGAAATCAGTAAAGATTTTTACCAACCCGAAAAACTTGAACGCGCAGGGACTGCTTCGGCAGAGGCAGGTGGCAATACTTTTATTTGGGATATGCGCTACCCAGATGCTACGGATACTGAGGGGTCTCCCGCTATGATGTGGGCGGCTTCGGTTGTGGGTCCGAAAGTACCTCCTGGCAAATATGCCGTCGAAATGGTTGTAGGTAAAGATGTAGTGGGCAAACAAGACTTTGAAATAAAAATAGACCCACGGGTAGAAGTACCCGCTACTGATATATCCGAAAGTGTAAAATTTCAATTGCGGGTGCGCGATAAATTGAGCGAAACGCACAAGACGGTGAACGACCTTCGTACTATCCGCAAGCAAGTAACCGATTATATGACAACTGTACAAGATACCGCTTTTAAAAAAGAGCTGGAAAAGCTATCAAAACCTATGATGGCGACTTTGCAAGATGTGGAAGATGAACTTATTCAACACAAAGCACGAGCATTTCAAGATCTTTTGGCTTTGCCTATCAAGTTGAATAATAAGATAGCAGGTATGGCGGCTGTTGCAGCTTCAGCAGATACCAAGCCCACAGCCCAAGTCGAAGAAGGCTATGATGACCTATCAAAAGCTATTGATGGATATGTGCAAAAAGTGCGAAAAGTGATTGCGGAAGATGTGCCTAAATTCAATCAAAAAGCGGAGAGTTATAAAACTTCGGTTATCAAATTGAAAGAAGGGATTATTAAACCTTAAATTGATGTACGATGTACGATGTATGAAAATAACGTACATCGTACTTCCAACATCGTACTTCCAACATCGTACATAAATCATATCCCCCAGTAAATTCAACAAACAAAAGCCCTATCGAACCGAAACTCGATAGGGCTTTTGTTTGTTAAACCATTTTCTATCCAAAAAAAGCATCCTTATGCCTTTTAAAATACCGCCGAATATTGACCCAAAAGGCGAGTATAAGGTAAAAAATGACAGGCGACCCGAGGGTCACGAAAGATGTGTAGATAAAATACAAACGTACCTTTGATGAAGATAGATGCATCTTCTCACCTAAGTAACTACACACACCAAATGCAGACTTTTCTATAATGTCTTTAAATGCCTTCATTGTTTTGAAATTTCAGACAAATATAAAGATTTTTCTTGAATAGTCAATCATTTCGATAATCTATAAAAATTGTTTGAGTTATTGTGAATTTCAGTATTTAGTGTGGTTTGTGATATGAAATATCAGTTTTTACTGATAAATCAAGAAAACTAAAGCAGAAACGACGACAAAAGCTAAAATGAAGGCTAAGCTATTCTCGTTTTGTTTGGCTTCGCCTGAATGCTTTAAATGGGTCTCCTTGGTTGCATTAACGCGTACTTGCTTCATGAAATTTAGATTTTTTTGTAATTGTAATGTCTTGGTTCAATAATTAGTTGTTTCCATTTAGCAACGTGAGACTATTCATTTGGACTACAAATATGGTACAAAATTAATATGCGTTAGTTATATTTTAAAATTATTTTTAATGTATTTGAAAAATAAATATTTTAGTCAATGTTGTTGCCTAATTTAAACTAATGAAAAAAGGGCATTGGCTTGATTTTAGTAGGTCTTTTTGTTTGAATAAAAAACTAAAGCAAATGGTTTGAATTGATTGGGGGATACCCCCTCAGTATTTTGTAATAATTTTTTCTAAAATATTGATTGTCATTCTTTTACACCAACTACAACACAATTGAACAAACAATTTTCACATTTTAAAAACGATTAATATCTATTAAATATAGGTAACTTACGTTGGTTTCACGATGAGAAAAACAAACTTAGTCTGTTCAATTTTTTTCCTTTTTTGCAAAACTATTTTAAGTGGGCAAAATCTTGTCGCAAATCCGAGTTTTGAAATCGGTAGTGATACTATTTCTATTATTCCGCCAGGCGAATTTTCTGTAACCCGTGCAAAAGGATGGTCTCTACCTACCCGCGCCCAAGCCAGTCTTTATAGTTCTATTCCGATTTTGGCAACCACCAACCGCGCTATGAATCGGTGGAAATTTACGGCAAAGGAAGGCAACAATGTTGTCGGCATTATGACGTATGGAGCATTAGGGAGTAACGAAAATAATCAGCTACGCGAGTATATGCAAGGCTCTTTAACTAAGCCTTTGACCATCGGTAAAAAATATTATGTTAGTTATTGGGTACATTTCCATTGCGAGGGCACTAATAATATCGGATTTTGCTTCCGAACAGCACCCCTCACTACGGATTCTATTTTTAGGCTTCCCTTGAAACCACAAGTGAATAACAATGAGATAATTCTTTATTCTACGTCAAATGCTTGGGTGCAAGTACGCGATTCCTTCATCGCCTACGAGCCTTATACTCATTTTATTATTGGTAATTTTCTCTCTAATCGAGATACGAAAATAGAATCCAACAAATATCGTTATCATAAAGCCTATTTAGATGATATTGTGGTTGAAGCAGCTACTGATGGCGCGATGCAACCCAAAACTTTCGATAATTGGATAAACAGTACGCCCAATATGATTACGGTTGTCCCCACGCAACCACAAAACAACACCCCCTCAGTATTAGGCGATAAAACAACGCCGACAACAACACCTCCCACCGAACCTACTATACGCAAGGGCGAAACTTTGATTTTGGATAAAGTATTTTTCAACGTTGGTTCTATCGTTTTACGCGAAGAATCATCTGCTGAGTTAGATAAACTCGTCATCGTTTTGCAAAAAAATGAAACTGTTCGTATTCTCGTAAAAGGACATTCAAGTAGCGAGGGTGGTGATGAATTTAATATGAAATTATCTGAAAACCGTGCGCAATCGGTTGTCAATTATTTGACCCAAAAAGGCATTGCTGCCGAGCGTTTGTCCTACAAAGGTTATGGCAAAACGCAACCCATATATCCTAATGATACAGAAGATAATCGTCAAAAAAACCGCCGTGTGGAGTTTGAAATTCTAAATTAACAATTAAACGTTACAGCAATTTTACATCAGCAATTCCGAATATGATATAAATTAACCACAGATGACACTGATTAAACTGATTAAACTGATTTTCTTTATATCCTAAACGAAAAAATCAGTATTAATCTGTTTAATCAGTGTCATCTGTGGTTAATTTATATCATATACGGAATTGCTGAATTTCGATAAAATATATTCATAATTACTTGAAAATCATATAGTTACATCAAAATATTAATCCATGAGAACAACTTTTGTTTTTGCTTTAACTCTGGCAACATATTCCATTTTTGCTCAAATAGACGCAAAAAAAGAAACACACAAAGAGACTAAAACGACACCGATTGTCGTAGCTATTGTCACTTCAAAAACACCCGAAACAGCTAAAAAGCCTGATACTATGCCAATGGTTAAAAAACCAAACGGCAAGGCAGAAGTGCGCAATGTGAAAGTGTTAAATGGTACAAAAGACGATTTTTCGCCCATGCTTTTTGAAAATGGCATTTTGTATTGTTCAAATAGCCGTAAGGTAAAAAACGATGATGAAAAAGTGCCTGATGATTTGAATTTAAAGTTTGCCCCCTTCGATTCATTGGGTAGAGTATTGCGCCCTACGACTTTCTCGCGCCGTACAAATTCAAAAACCCATGAAGGACCTTCTTGTTTTTCCCAAAAAGGCGATACCATGTTTTTGACCCGTAATATGTCAAAAGGCGGCGTAGATGTGAAAAGCAAAAATGGAAAATTTACCTTAAAAATATACGTCAAAGTGCGCGATACCACAGGCGCATTTGTGGGTGATAAAAAACTACCTTTTGAGTTAGAAAACTACTCCTATTGCCATCCTACTCTTTCAAAAGACGGCAAACGTTTGTATTTTGCATCCGACATGCCTGGTGGCTTTGGTGGTATGGACTTATATGTTATTCGCAAAATCAATGATACGACATGGACTTCGCCTATCAATTTGGGCGCGCGCATCAATACCACGTTGAATGAAGTTTTCCCATATTGGGGTCCCGATAATAAGCTCTATTTTTCCTCAAATGGTCAAAAAAAGAGTAAGGGTGGCTTAGATATTTACAGCATCGAAATTGATAATCGTGCGGGTATGACTACTCCTCTGGAGGCACCTTTTAATACCGAATTTGATGATTTTGGCATCCTATTCACGTCAAAAGAGCTTAATAAAGGCTATTTTTCATCAAATAGAACAGGTGGGGCAGGTGGAGATGATATTTATGAGTTCGAATATAAAGAATAGTGTTATTTTACTTCAAATATGGTGCGTTACGCTCCATCAAGCTGAAAGCATGACTGAGGGTTAGTATAACACCCTTCTATTTATTAATCTTAAAAAAACGATTTATGACAACTTTTTCAAACGTATTTGTAGCCCTATCTGAAAAGGAATGGAAATCATTCGTGATAACCGAAAGTGCCATCCTTCTAAGTAGCAAAGACTATAAAAATGCTACCGAAATGCTCGAAGGCATTGAAAAGAAAAGAATGATTTCTTTAACAAAAAACAAAGAAATTGATTTAGACACTGTCGAAAAATTGACATACCTTGAAGACGGTGACACTTTAGCTATTCATCACGAAGGAAAATGCCTATCCTTAGAATTTAGTGATGCCCAAAAAGTGACCGAAGTAGCGCAAATTATCGCGCAAATGCGTCAATTTACCCGCACTCAAGGCACTCAAACCCCATTTAGTGCCATGCAACCTGCCCTAATCGGCTTGGGTGTAACGGGTGTTTTGACTTGGCTTATCTACACTATGGCAACTGATATTGAAACAGGTGGCTCGGTGGATACTTCAGGCAGAAGGTCGTTGTACAAAAAAATATTCGCATGGTTTGCTGAGACGTTGGGTACAACGGGTACTTTGGCTTTAGGCGGTCTAATAGGTGCTTTGTGCCTATATTTTATGTACAATGCCTATAAAAATCCATCGAATGAATATGTTTATAGCTAATTGATTAGCATATTTCGATAATTAAAAAAAGGGCTGTCGTGAACAACGAGAGCCTTTTTGCATTTCAAATACTGAGGGGTGTCCATCTAACCCGTTTGCCATTGTTCATTTTTAATTATCCATTGAGATTATGCTCAAAATTGCGTATTCGCCTATTTATAAATACGAACTACCCGAAGGGCATCGTTTCCCCATGCTCAAATATGAACTGATACCCGAACAGTTATTGTATGAAGGTAGTGTAACGGATGACAATTTTTTCCATCCTATACCTATATCACCCGACATTATCATGCAAACGCATACCCCCAGCTATTGGGAACGGGTGAGAGATTTGACCCTTACACCCAAAGAGGTTAGAAAAATTGGTTTCCCTATGTCGCAGCGTTTGATAGACCGTTGTGTGACGATTGCGGGTGGAACGGTAGCGTGTGCGCACTATGCCATGCAGTATGGTGTTGCGATGAATATTGCGGGCGGAACACACCACGCTTTTACGGATAGAGGCGAAGGTTTTTGCATATTAAATGACGTGGCAATGGCGGCTAATTATTTGATAAATAATATGTTATGCAAACGCATATTGATAGTAGATTTAGACGTACATCAAGGCAATGGCACGGCGCAGATATTTAAAAATAGCCCTAATCGGTGGTCAAAACAGGAAAATACTGAGGGGGGGGGCTTTACATTCAGTATGCACGGTGCGAATAATTATCCCTTACATAAAGAACATTCTGACCTCGATATTGGCTTGCCCGATGGCGTAGAAGATGCGTTTTATTTGACTATTTTAAGGGAAAACCTACACGCCCTATTCGATATGGTACAGCCTGATTTTGTGTTTTTCAATTCTGGCGTGGACGTATTAGAAACCGACAAATTGGGTCGCCTAAAACTTACGATTAAAGGCTGCCGAGAGCGTGATAAAATAGTGTTTGATATGTGTAAAAAGAATAATGTGCCTATTGCTGTGAGTATGGGCGGTGGTTATTCTACCCGTTTGGCTACTATTGTGGAGGCTCACGCGAATACGTTTAGAGTGGCACAAGAGGTGTTTTTTTGAAAAAAAACAAGGTGTCTGACAATTTTACATTGTCAGACACCTAAAAATCCTCAAAAATACTGAGGGGGTATATACAACCCAGATATTACACCATAACCTTACGATTTGCTGGTTTTTTCGCAGGTTTTGCTTGATTTTCAGGACGCAATGAACGCACTACTGCGCCCGCTTGCCACATTTCCGAGTCGCGCAATTCCTTCAATTCTACTTCCAATTTTTCACGATAATCAACTTTTGAGTTGCTATCAATTGAGCGTTGGGCTTCTTCGCCACTCGCTACGCTATCGTATAGTTCCTTGAAAACAGGAGCCGTTGCATCGCGGAATTTTTTCCACCAGTCTAAAGCACCGCGTTGTGCGGTTGTGGAGCAGTTGGCATACATCCAGTCCATACCGTTTTCAGCGACCAATGGCATCAATGATTGCGTCAATTCTTCCACCGTTTCGTTGAAGGCTTCTGATGGAGAGTGACCTCTGCGGCGCAATTCATCGTATTGTGCTGCAAAAATGCCTTGTACGCAACCCATCAACGTACCGCGCTCGCCTGTCAAATCAGAGAATACTTCTTTTTGGAAATTGGTTTCAAACAAATAACCCGCACCGATACCGATACCCAATGCAATAGCACGGTCAAACGCTTTGCCCGTTGCGTCTTGGAAAATCGCGTAAGAGGAGTTCAAACCGCGTTTTTGCAAAAACATACGGCGCAATGACGTGCCAGAACCTTTTGGTGCTGCCAATATCACGTCAATATCCGCAGGTGGGATAATGCCCGTGCGCTCTTTATACGTGATACCGAAACCATGAGAGAAATACAAGGCTTTGCCCTTCGTTAAATGCTTTTTGACGGTAGGCCAAGCGGCAATTTGAGCTGCGTCAGAGAGCAAATACATGATAGTAGTACCACGTTTACAGGCTTCTTCAAGGTCAAACAGTGTTTCGCCGGGTATCCAACCGTCTTTAACAGCTTTGTCCCAAGATTTTGAAGGCGTGCGTTGCCCAACAATCACGTTAAACCCATTGTCACGCAAATTTTGCGCTTGACCAGGACCTTGAACACCATATCCAATAACTGCAATGGTTTCTTTTTTCAAAACCGCTTTAGCTTTTTTAAGCGGGAATTCATCGCGGGTAACAACATTCTCAATTGTTCCACCAAAATTTAATTTTGCCATGATAATTTATTGATTTTTAATTATTTTTCTTGTAAAATTCTGCAAAAATAAAGAGAAATACTGAGGGGGTATAATTTTCATCTTATATAATTGACAACGCCTGTTCAAAATCCGCAATCAAATCTCCAATATCCTCAACGCCCACTGATACCCTTAACAAATTAGGAGGACTGAGCGAATGTACCCCCTCCGCACTTTGCCGATGATCAACCAACGTTTCGACACCGCCCAAACTGGTGGCGTGTTTTACCAATTTGAGTTGCGCTGCCATTTTTAAAGTCTCACTTGCGCCACCTTTGACCAATATAGACATCATACCACCAAAACCATTCGTCATTTGCTTTTTAGACACTTTATGAAACGCATTGTGCTTCAATCCTGGGTAATTGACTTTTTCGATTTTCGGATGTTTTTCAAAATATTCGGCTAAAAGTTGCGCATTTTCAGCGTGTACGCGCATCCGCATAGGGAAAGTCGCTAAACTGCGATAGAGCAACCAACAATCGAAAGGGGAAGGCACTGCGCCACCTAAAGTTTGAAATTCGCGGATGCGTTGGCTCATTTCATTCTCATTTTTCATAATTACACTACCGCCAATAATATCCGAATGTCCACTAAAATATTTGGTATTGGAGTGCATCACCATATCCACGCCCATATCAAGGGGTTGCGTAAAATAGGGTGTTGCCCACGTATTATCGCAAGCCGTTAATATACTTTTATCTTTCGCTAATTGTACAACCGCTTGAATATCAGTGACTTTGAGGCTTGGGTTTGAGGGGCTTTCTATCCAAATCAATTTCGTTTTTTTAGTAATGGCTTTTTTGATGGTTTGGACGTTTGTCATATCTATTGCGCTGTAAGTCAATCCCCAACGCTTGTATAAATTTTCTAATAAAATCCTTGTGCCATAGTAAATATCATCGGGAATGATAACATGGGCATTCGGTTCAAGGCTGTGAAAAATGCTCATAGTCGCCGCTTGACCCGAAGCAAAAGCAATTGCTACAGTACCATTTTCCAACGCTGCCAATTTCTGTTCTAAAGCCCTACGGTTGGGGTTAGAAGCGCGGCTGTATACATCACGTCCTTCGGGAAAGCCCCCCTCCTTATTGCGCTCAAAAGTGGTGGACAAAATGATAGGCGGGGCAACCGTACCAAAAGTGTCGTCTTTCAGAGTGCCTGCGTGGATAGCGTTGGTTTCTATTTTCATTTATAAAAAAATACTTACATTTATGCCAAAAAGTGAAATGTAGTGTCGAATTCATTCGACACAATACGCAATTAATTGATTATCAGAATATTGTGCCGAGTAAATACGACACTTCAATACAAGCCAATGCTCTCAATTTTGCGCGATACCTATTTTGATGCCTACGAAAAAGCCTTAGAAAAGGACTTGCCTTCGAATTTACCTTCAAGCGAAATACCCGCATTGACGAGCGACACTTTTAGTTTTTATACCTCTATCGCCTCAGTATATTCTTCAAAAATTGAAGGCGAAGCTATTGATTTGAATAGTTATTTGAAGCATCGTTTTTCAAAAACCCAATATTTACCCGATTACACAAAAAAGACGGATGACCTGTATGAAGCCTATCAATATGCTCGACATAATCCACTACATTTGAAAAATCTCTTGAAAGCGCATACTTATTTGAGTAAAAACCTCCTAAAATCAATTCATAGAGGCAGAATTCGCAGCGAAATGGAGTTTATTTTGAATGCCGAAGGGCAAATAGAATATGTTGCTGCATCGCCACAATCCGTTGGGCATGAAGTGGATAAACTTTTTTCAGATATTGCTTTTCTTTTAAAGCAAACCCTGATACCCAATGCCGTTTTCTACTATGCTGCCATGATACACCTCGTTTTCTTAAAAATTCACCCTTTCGCTGATGGCAATGGTCGCGCCGCCCGCTTGCTTGAAAAATGGTTTTTATCCGAAAAATTAGGTCAAAATGCGTGGTTTATCCCTTCGGAAAAATATTATTACGACCATTTACAAGCCTATTATAAAACCGTCCATATCGGTTTTGATTATGAGACTTTGAATTATGATAGGTGTTTGCCCTTTTTATTGATGTTGCCAAAAGCTATAAAATACTGAGGGGTATCAATTAAATCCAACGGCATCTACCGAACTTAAATAATTCTTCAATTGCTCCATCGGTTTGGCAACCGCGACCCGACCTGAGCGCACGAATTCATATATGCCAAGACCTTTGAGTTCTTCCAGCAAGGCTTCGGTTTCGTGTTCCAAGCCCGTTTTTTCTATGACGACAAATTCTTTTTCAACTGTTAAAATCCGTGCATGGTGCTTGCGCATCAACAAAATCATCGTACCAGGGTCTTGATAGGCGGCAATCGGCACTTTGTATAAAGCGACTTCTTGATTGATGATTTGCTCGTCTTCGTAATAGAAGGCTTTTATCACATCTACTTGTTTATCAAGCTGTTGCACGAGTTTTTTTACTTGTTCTTCGGTTACATTCACCACAATAGTAAAGCGAAATATGCCTTCCATCGAAGATTGCGAAGTCGTCAAACTTTCGATATTGATATGGCGGCGGGTGAATACCATGACCACGCGCATAAGTAAACCCGCTTTGTTTTCTGTGAAAACACTTATAGTGAATTGTTTTATTTCGTTCATTTTCTTATTGGATTTAAAAACACGAATGATACGAATACATACACGAATTTTTCTAATTTAGATGTA
>JAYVKQ010000315.1:0-2701 GCA_043768285.1 Saprospiraceae bacterium
TACATCTAAATTAGAAAAATTCGTGTATGTATTCATGTCATTCGTGTTGGATACAACTTATAATACCACCCGTTTAGATTCTAATTTTAAAGCACCAAAATTGACGCAGATACCCAATCTTTGATTTGCGCAAGCACAATAATTTAAAGTTTGTCGTATGTGTTCATCTACAATACCGCTTTTCGCTTTTATTTCAAGTATAATTTTATCAAAAACATAAAAATCCACATAAAAAACACGCTTATTCAAATGAATACCTTTATAAATAACTTGAAATTCTTTTTCTCTTATGTAAGGAATATTTCTCTCTATAAATTCTTTTTCTAAAGCATCTTTATAAACAATTTCGTCAAATCCTATTCCCAACTCGTTATGCACTTCCATGCATGCGCCGATAATTTTGTAAGATTCTTCTTTGTAAAGTAGTTCGCTCATAATTGGTTTTTTAGATGATTAACAATTTATAACCCTTTGATTTTTACACGAATAACACCAATCCATACACGAATTTTTCTAATTTAGATGTAAGGATTAAACCGAACAATTACAAATCATTACATCTAAATTAGAAAAATTCGTGTATGGATTAGTGTCATTCGTGTGTAAATCCTATTCAAGTACAATATCAGATACGCTCGCACCAGCAGGCACCATCGGAAACACATTCTCCTCTTTTTCAACCATAATATGCAACAAATAAGGACCTTCATATGCCAGCATATCCTTAACCGCTTTTTTCAACTCACTTGTTTTGGTAATTTTCTTCGCTTTTATGCCAAAACCTTCGGCAATCATGCAAAAATTAGGGTTTTTTAACTCCACTGATGAGTAGCGATTTTCAAAAAATAGCTGTTGCCATTGGCGCACCATGCCGAGAAATTCATTGTCCAATATCACGATTTTGGCGCGGACATCCCATTGCCAAAAACAGCCTAATTCTTGCAGCGTCATTTGAAAACCCCCATCGCCTATGAATGCAACGACTTCTTTATCGGGCTGCGCCAATTTAGTGCCCAATGCTGCAGGAAGGGCAAACCCCATCGTGCCAGCACCGCCTGAATTGACCCATTGGTTGATATTGTTCCATTCGTAATAACGCGCTGCATACATTTGATGCTGACCCACATCGGCTACGACAAGGGCTTGACCTTTAGTTTGACGAGAGACTTCCCGCACGGCTTGCCCCATGCGAATTTCCGCGCCCCCCTCAGTATTTAAGGCTTTATTGATGACTTTTTCTTGTTCTATCTTATCACAGGCTCTAAATTCAGCAACCCATTCTTTATGCGTCCGTTTTTTGACCAATGGCAGGAGTTGTTCCAATGCAATTTTTGCATCGCTGTTGATAGCCACGGTAGTTTTTTGATTTTTATTGATTTCGGCAGGGTCAATTTCGATATGAATAACTTTGGCTTGTTTGCCAAATCTGGTCAAGTCGCCCGTCACGCGGTCATCAAAACGCATACCGATAGCAATCATCACATCACATTCGTTGCATTTTATATTCGCGCCATAGTTGCCGTGCATACCGAGCATACCCGCATTCAATGGGTGATTGTGTTGCAAATTGCCCAAACCATGCAAGGTATGACCGACAGGAATACCCGTTTTTTCTACAAATTTTCTAAAAATATCTTGCGCATCAGCTATTTGGATGCCATGACCCGCGAGTATATAAGGTTTTTGCGCTGTATTTATCAATTCGGCTGCAGCATTGATGGCTTCCGCTTTCGGTTTTGGGTTTGGGAAATAACTACGCACTATTGGATTGCGCTCATAACCATTCCACTCAAACATCTCAACTTGTGCCGTGCGGGTAATATCTATCAAAACGGGACCAGGGCGACCCGTATTCGCCACGTAAAATGCCTTTGCCATAACCGCAGGGATTTCCGAAGCCTTTGTTACTTGATAACTCCATTTCGTCACTGGAAAAGTACAACCCACAATATCCGTTTCTTGAAAAGCATCTGTTCCCAACAAATTGCCCCGCACTTGACCCGTAATACACACCAACGGCGTGCTATCCAATAAGGCATCACCCAAACCTGTTATCAAATTGGTAGCACCCGGACCCGATGTGGCAATCGCCACGCCCGTCTTGCGGGTCACTCGAGAGTAGCCTTCGGCAGCGTGGATGCCGCCTTGCTCGTGGCGCGGCAATATGTGCCTAATTCTATCCATATAGTGATACAAAGCATCATAAAAAGGCATAATTGCCCCACCCGGGTAGCCGAATATGGTGTCTATATTTTCTTCTAAAAGGCACATACAGATGGCTTCTGCGCCTGATATGGTGCGTTTTTCTATCATCGTTTCCGTTTTTGCGGTTGCGGTGGACTTTTCTGTGTGGTATGCTATCTTGCTCATGATTATTTATAATTGAATTAGGACTTGTAGGATTGAAAGGATGCTAAAGATGGAAAAATACTGAGGGGGTGTCTTTAGTTCCTTTTCTACAAATCCTTTATAATTGGTTATTTGATTAGTTAATAAAATTTTAAAAAATACAAATTATCAATTCAATTTATACATATAATAAATATTTGACAACATTAATAATGTTATAGTATATTTACGACAATAAAACCATATAAATTTTAATTTTTTTACTGTACCCTACTATTTTTTAAGGTAATTATGAGAAACATACAAGAAAGCGGAACTTTGAGTTGCGAAACAAAAAAGACCCGCTTCTCAT
>JAYVKQ010000316.1:0-5831 GCA_043768285.1 Saprospiraceae bacterium
ACGCTGTGTAACACTTAATAATTTGCTATGAAAAATACAAATCTCCTTTTGTTAGCCTTAGTTCTTGCGTTAGGCGGCTTTGCATACTGGTACACCCAACGCGATAAAAAAAGTAGCCTCGATGGTTATGATTTTCAATTTGCTATAAAAGATACCGCTAATATATCCAAAATATTTATGGCAGATAGGTCGGGTAAAACAGTGACATTGACGCGCCAAAACGCCAGTGCATGGCAAGTTAATGGCAAATATAAAGTGCGCCCCGATGCCATCAACAACCTATTAGATGTAATGGCAAGAGTGGATTTAAAATACCGTTTGCCACGCAACGCCGTGCCTAATGTAGTAAAAGACATTGCTGCCAATGCCATAAAAGTGGAGATATATGACATTCGCGGCGATAAACTTAAAAGTTACTACGTGGGCGGCGTGAATATGGACGAAACGGGTACAAATATGATGATGGAAGAAGCCAACGAGCCTTATGTAACCTATATCCCTGGCTTGGTGGGCGGTTTGAGGGTATCCTACTTTTTGGAAGAAATGGACTGGCGCGACAGAATGATATTCAGTTATACGCCCGATGATATTCAGTCCGTTTCTATTGATTATCCCTTACAAAAAAGCAATGCTTTTAAGCTCACTAAATCGGGCAACACCTACAACGTTGAGCCTTTTTATCCCGTTACCCCTAAGGTGGATGCACCTGTGGTCAGGGCTTTGGCAGAAAACTTCCTCTTGGGGTTCCGCAAATTGGGCGCAGAAGGTTTTGAAACAGGATTTATACGTTCTGATTCTATAAAAACAACCGTTCCATTTGCTATCATCTCTATAAATACTGAGGGGGTAGCCAAAACGCTGAAATTATACCCAATGCTGCCGCATAATCCCGATGGGACATTGATAAAATCCGTGGAGGGGCAAGTCACGGTTGAACGATATTACGCCGAAACCGAAACGGGTGAGTGGCTATTGATACAGCACCAACTGTTTGAGAAAATATTTTGGGGATATCGCAGTTTCTTTGGTGTGAAGTAATTGACTTTTTTTGAATAGTTACACTTTTTTAAATTCATCATTCATCATCATTAGTGTTCACAGGATTTTATAAATTTCATGAAAATGTTTTGTACAAATTTTAAAACAAAATCTTTTGAACATCAATGATTCATCATTCATAACTCATCATTTATAAATATGTTTCCTTCTGTCAATCCTACCACCACCAAATCTTGGCGCAAGTTAAGCAAGCATTATAAAGCTATTCAACATACAGAAATGAAAACGCTGTTTGCCGAAAATCCTACCCGATTTGAGCAAATGTCACTGCGTTTTGAGGATATTCTATTGGATTATTCTAAAAATATCATCAATGATGAGACATTGGTTTTGATAGTAAAACTTGCCAAAGAGTGCGGTTTGAAGGCGGCAATTGAGGCTATGTTTAAAGGGGAAACTATTAATGTGACGGAGAATAGAGCTGTGTTGCACACTGCCTTGCGCAATCGCGCCAATAAACCCGTGACAGTAGATGGCAAAGATGTAATGCCCGAAGTGAAAGCCGTTTTGAAAAAAATGGAAGCCTTTTGCGATACAGTGATTTCGGGCAAATGGAAGGGTTTTACGGGAAAACCGATAACGGATATTGTGAATATTGGCATTGGCGGCTCAGATTTGGGTCCCGTGATGGTGACAGAAGCCTTAAAACCGTACGCCAACGCTCTCAAAATCCATTTTGTTTCTAACGTAGATGCTACGCATTTGGCAGAGGTAGCGAAAAAGATAGACTTTGAAACAACGCTGTTTTTAATCGCTTCCAAAACCTTCACTACGCAAGAAACAATGGCGAATGCACAATCTGCCCGCCAGCTTTTTTTAGATATTGCGCATGATGAAAACCAAATCAAAAAACACTTTGTCGCGCTCTCTACAAATGAAAAAGAGGTCGTTAAATTTGGGATTGACCCTGCCAATATGTTTGGCTTTTGGGATTGGGTTGGGGGGCGTTACTCCTTGACATCTGCCATTGGTTTATCTATCGCTTTATCTATTGGATTTAAGAACTTCAAACAGCTATTGGAAGGCTTTTATGCCATGGATAAGCATTTTCAAACCGCACCTTTTGAGCGTAATATGCCTGTTTTGCTCGCACTATTGGGCATTTGGTACGTCAATTTCTTTGGGGCAGAGTCGGAAGCTATTTTGCCATACGACCAATATATGCACCGTTTTGCCGCTTATTTTCAACAAGGGAATATGGAAAGCAACGGCAAATATGTAGATAGAAATGGGCAGGAAGTAAATTATCAAACGGGACCGATTATTTGGGGCGAACCGGGCACAAATGGGCAACACGCTTTTTATCAACTCATCCATCAAGGCACACGCTTGATTCCCTGCGATTTTTTAGCACCCGCCATCAGCCATAATCCGATGGGCGAACACCATACTTTATTGCTCTCCAATTTTTTCGCTCAAACACAGGCTTTGATGATGGGGAAAACTGAGGGGGCTGTTATTGCCGAGTTTGAAAAGGCGGGTAAAAAGGCAGAAGACTATCAAAAACTTGTGCCATTCAAGGTATTTAAAGGCAATCGCCCGACCAATTCTATTTTATTTAAACAATTGACACCTCATACATTGGGCAGTTTGATTGCCCTTTATGAGCATAAGATATTCGTTCAAGGTGTTATTTGGAATGTATTTAGCTTCGACCAATGGGGCGTTGAATTGGGTAAACAATTAGCCAATGCAGTATTACCTCAATTGCACACTAATACAAATACAACACAATTTGATAGCTCTACCAACGGATTGATTAATGCTTGGAAGGAGATGCGGGATTGAACGACATAGCAGATATTATTTTAAAAAACCTTTTCCAAAATTGACCACAAGTGTCAGCCTATTCCTTGGTACAAAGTCGAAATGACTTTTTGATAAAGAAAAATTATATCCATAAAACAAATTGCAATATCCAAGGGCAGTGATGCCAACTTCGGGTGTAAACTTTACATCATTGTAGGTTAAATCGGTATAGTTGATAAAGTTGAACCGTGTGCCAAGACATAACATATTGATTTCTGCACTAACCTTAGGCGCAACTATTCTTTTTTTACCTTCTATATTAAACTCAGTGGCAAATTTTAACCCTAAAAACAAATTGTTAGAACCCATATTACCCCACTCGCCTATAAAAGCGTAGCCGATACCCAACTCTGCAAATTTCTGATTGTGAAAAGTAATGCCCGCCGAATAATAGAGATTGTCCGTAAAATCTTCTTCTGTAAATTGACCAAAAGTTGTACTTGAAAATAAGAGGATTAAGAAGCTAAAAATGGTGGTTTTTAAATATTTCATAATAAAAAAGGTCATGTTTTTTAGATTTAAGTAAATATTGTTAAATGTAATGCTACAAATATAGATGATTTTGGCAATCCCAAGAAATTTTCATCATTTAACCGAGTTTAATACAGTAAGTCATAACATTTCTAAAAAGTGATGTTGCAACACAAGTATTGTCATATTATCACCCCCCTCAGTATTTTTCTCTAAAAACTGTATTAAAAATAAGGTTTTGAATTATCTTTGACGTTGTAATATGAATGGACTATCCGTTACAAAGACCAAATCAAATGAAGTAAGTGAAAATAACCTATGAAAAAAACTTTTGTCGTATCCTTTCTCTATTTTTTATTACTCCCCATCATAGTATTTTCTCAACAACGTACCATGGATAGCTTGTGGGCAATTCTCGAATCGCCAATAGCAGCCAACTTGTCGTATGCAGACTTGTATAAAATTCAAAAAGAATATATCAGCCAATATACAGACGACCCTGCCAAGAGAGTTGAGCAACTGACCCGCGCCTCTCTGTTTTTTTTGCAGCAACACCCCGATACATCAATGGTGTTGAGCAACGAAGCAGAACGCATTGCCGAAGCCAGCAATGATGATGTCTTAAAAGCGATGGCATATGTCAGCAAAAGTGCCGTTTATTCCGTGAACGATAATGTGGAAATGATATTACAATATGCCTTAAAAGCGCAGGAAATAAGCGAGAAAACGACCCTGCATCCCGATATTATGGCATCTATGCACCGCAAATTTGCGCGGGTGTATCGTGACCAAAACAACAATAGGGCGAGTGTCGAAGCCTATAAAAAAGCCATCGCTTATTCTACAAAAGCCAATAATTTGAAGGATATATGCGGCACTGCGGGGAGTATGGGGCAAATTTATAGCTTACTCGGGCAATACGATACAGCCTTGATTTACCTAAAACAAGCCCTTGATTTGTCGAAAAAAATTGGCTTTAAGGACAATATTGTGCGCGGATATATCAATGTTATGCGCATCTACGACAAATTAAACAATATACCACAAGCGTTTGCAACCGTTAATGAGATGGAAAATTGGCTCAACAATAACGATATTTCACCTATCATTCGCGGCTTGGCATATACCGAAATCGCAGATTTAGACCTTCGGCGGGGCAATCGGCAATTGGCAAAGCGGTATTTAGATAGCATGGCATTATTACTGAAAATAACGAAACCAGGTAATGAAAATGTCATGAATTATTTTCTCAATAAATCGTTGTTAGCGTTTAGCCAACAAAGCTATGATGAAGGTGCAGATGCCTTGACACAATTCTATACATACAAAGCCCTCTGGGATGGTCAAATTATTGATGGACATTCGCAGGCTTTATCTGCTAAATATGAAACGGGTAAAAAAGATGCCCTTATCAAAAACCTCAATACTGAAAGAGAACTGCATATAAAAGAGCAAGAATTATCTGATGTTCAAATAAAAGGGGCGGGTGTTTTAGCCATTTTGTTAGCACTTTTATCACTCTTGTTTTACAATAGATTTAGGCTTAAAAAGAAGGCTTCGGAGGTTTTAGAAGCCAAAAACAAAGAGATTGAAGCGCAAAAAGCCGTTATTCAAACCTCTTTGGGTGAAAAAGAAACGCTGCTGCGTGAAATACACCATCGGGTAAAAAACAACTTGCAAATCATTTCGAGCCTATTGAACATCCAATCCGAAAACATCAGTGACCCCTCAGTATTGTCCTCGATTAGAGAGGGTCAAAGCCGTGTGCAAGCCATGAGTTTAATCCATCAAAACCTCTATCAATCGGAGCATTTGAGCAACGTGGATATTGAAAATTATTTGAAGCAGTTGGTGGTTTATTTGTCCGAAATGTTTGCAAAAGAAGGGAAAGATATAACGGTAGAAGTACATGCCAATAATCTTAATTTTGATATTGATACGGCAATTCCGTTGGGTTTAATTGTCAATGAACTGGTATCCAATGCGTATAAATATGCTTTTGAAAAACAAAATTCGGGTAAAATAAAAATTGGCATCAAAGCCTTGAGTGATGAAGATTATGAATTGCATGTGGGCGATGACGGCAAAGGTTTACCACCTGATTTTAACCCAACCAAAAGTAAATCTTTGGGTTTGAAATTGGTCAATATTTTGAGCCGACAACTGAGGGGTAAGTTTTCCGCGCAATCGTCAAGTGGAGCTTCATTTATTGTAAAATTCAAAGATTTAAGGGCATTTAATGCAAGTTAAATAAAGATGAATTATGAATGATAAATGATAAATAAACTGTTCTATTCATAATTTATCATTCATAATTCATCTTTATGTATCGTTAGTGTTCAAAAGATTTTGTATTAAAAATAAAGCATTGATTTTCAATGATTTACAATGCTTCTCGACAAAGGTTTAGTAAACGGAAAATTATTTTTTTTTGAAAAAAAAATAATTTTCCGTTTACTAAACCTACGCACGAAACATTTTTAGTCAATTTA
>JAYVKQ010000317.1:0-2749 GCA_043768285.1 Saprospiraceae bacterium
TGATTTTCAATAATTTACAATGCTTCTCGACAAAGGTTTAGTAAACTGAAAATTATTTTTTTTTCAAAAAAAATAATTTTCAGTTTACTAAACCTACGCCCGAAATATGTTTACGCTATTTACCAAATTCCTTTGAACACTAATGATTAACTATAATCTATCAACTATAATCTATCAACTATAATCTATTTACCAATTTATTTTTCAAAAAACCATTTAAAACTTCTAAGCCCATATCAAAATCGGTGTTGTTGTTTATCACAATATCGGCTTCTTGCATATAAGGTTGTATATATTTGATGTAGCTCGGCATGACGTGATGCTCGTAGCGATAGAGTACATCATCAATCGGATAATTGCGCTCCGTTTGGTCGCGCAAAATACGCCTAATCACCTTCAAATGGTCCGCTGCATTGAAGAATACTTTGAGGTCGAGTAAGCGTTTTATTTTTTTATAATGAAACACAAACAAGCCCTCCACAATGATAATTGGCGCAGGATGGAAGGTTTTTACTGAGGGGGTTGCGTCCTTATTATTGAACACATATTCTACAATATCGACTTTTTCACCGTTTAGCAAACGCTCGACATCGCGGTGAAACGCTTTTTTATCAATAGACGTTGGCAAATCGAAATTATGATAGCCTTTGTCGTCTATCACTTGTTCGCTGCGGTCACGATAGTAATCGTCTTGGGAGATGATACAAATGTCTTGTTCAGAGAATAGGTCTCGAACTTGTTTGATAAACGTAGTTTTACCACTCCCAGACCCTCCTGTAATGCCGATGATAAACGGTTTTGACATAAATATTAATGGCTAATTTATAATGGATAATGGACAATGGACAATGGACAGTTTACAATGGACAATGGACAGTTTACAATGGGCAATATATTGAATATCAAATCATTGTAAACTGTCCATTGTACATTGTCCATTGTCCATTGTCCATTCGTTGCAAATATAGAAAAACTATACGTTATGGAGCACCCCCTCAGTATTTCACATCAAATTTTGTCAAATTCATAGATTTAACCTACTTTTGGCTTTCTCTAATGCAAACCTTTTTTTTGAAAACCTATGAGTTCAAAACATTCTACCAAGCAGCACCATCCTTATTGCTTGAATTGTCATTATCCACTGTCGGAATTTGACAAAAACTGCTCGCAGTGCGGTCAAAAACCCACCAATGGGAAGGTGACGATGCACGACCTAATCCATGAGTTCGTTCATACGCTATTTCATTTGGATGGCAAACTTTTCTCTACGCTAAGTCATCTGTTTATTCCAGCTAAACTGACGATTGAGTTCTTCAAAGGGCATCACAAGCGGTATGCGCACCCTGTGCAGTTGTTTTTGGTAATTGGCGCAGTAACGTTTGCTATGTTGCTATCGCTGGCAAAAAGTTTAGAAGAAAAGACGGAGAAACAGTCCTTGAAATGGCATAAACAGGCTATACGAAACAAATTTTTGTTAGAGTTGGATTCTGTTAGTCACCGTGTAGTTCCAAACAATGAGAACGAGGCTATGACTATGCGCGATTCAATTATGTTGAAAATGAAATATCCAGAAGGCGTTTTAAATGATGAAAAGGAAATAGTAGCATCATTAAAAAAAGTATTTGATGATAAATATAAGAAAAAAGTAGAAAACTACGGTTTGAAGGTTGATGTGGGTAAAGAGAATAAAAATATGGTAGGGCTACAAATTGACAACAATAGTAAAGATTATTACAAGTTTAGAGATTCTCTCATTGATGCCGTAATGGATGAGGATATTGATTTGTTAGAAAAATTACAGAAAAGTAGATCAGATAGTATAGATAAATTGTCAAAAACAGCTGTGGGTGATTTTGTAGAAGGGTTTAAGGAAGGCATCAGTCAAAAAGCGATTGACGAAATGAGACAGCTACTCAGAACAAAACATAAAGAGTTGAAAACCCGCGCAGATTTGAAGGAAGCCATCAAAATGGAAGAAGATTCAGCAGATGTATTCAGTATGGTCAATATGACTCAAGATAAGAAAAAATTGAAAATTCCTAAAATAGAAGTCTTTGAACTTACGCCTGATGAAATAATAAAAAAATACAATATCACTGATTTTTATGAAAAAATTGAGGTCAAACAAGCCCTCAAAACGATGAAAAATGCAGGCGGTTTAGTCCACTTCATTTTGAGTAAATTGTTTTTAATGACCTTTTTGCTTATTCCTGTTTTGTCCTTGTTTTTTATGCTTTTATATCGTCGTCAAAAACGCTATTATGTCGAGCATTTTGTGTTTTTACTCCATATTAATACAACGATTTTTTTAGTTTTAGCCTGTTTTATAGGTTGTTATAATGTTTTTGGAAAGGAAAGTATATTCAGTATTTACTTTTTTGGAGCAGCTTTATTTATCATATTAGCCCTAAAATTTTACTACAATCAAGGCTGGATAAAAACGTTCATTAAGTTTTTTATGATTTTTGTTTTTTATATGGTTTTTGCTACTATTTTCTTTACTTTAATATCTATTATTGGATTTTTTATGTTTTAAAAAGTTATAACGACTTACCCCAAAAGGGCAAGGTTGATTGGTTCTAAACCCGAAGGGTTTTAATGTGAATAACCCCGAATGAAATTCGGGGAAAAGTGCTGCGATGTGGTCAAAAATCCTGAAAGGATTGAATAAACGTATCTCACATTCAACCCCATTCGGGGTTATTAGCGGTTACTTCTTGGCATCTTCCCCGAATTTCATTCGGGGTTA
>JAYVKQ010000318.1:0-16870 GCA_043768285.1 Saprospiraceae bacterium
CTTGAATCCATAAAATGCACAAGCGGAGCATGATGAATATACTCACAAAAAAGATAATACCCACCGCAGGAGAAGGATATTGACTAAGCAATTGCTTGGCTATACCATCGCCCACAAGACCGAGCATCAAAAAGCCTAAACATAAGAGAATAACCATCCCCCAATCGTGCATCAAATCAATATCGGAACCATCATTTGAGATATAACATAGTATTTTCCCTTCGAGGGTAGTGATATTATTTTTTTGTTTATTTTCAGATAAATCAAGATTGGAAGGTAAAATCGAAGACGCGGGAAAATGATTTTTCAGATATTCACCTTCAAATGTTGGGTACATTTTTTTTAAGGGTATCAATACAGCTGCTGTTATGCGTTGGTTGGCATCATCTCGGTAGTTGCGATAGCGCAACTCGTATTGCGAATCGTTTAGTTTTGACATCACGGCTACTGTCTTAGACGTGGTTGTATCTGTCAAGTTAATACCAAGTGGCAAAACATCATTTTGAGTCCATAATACCAATTCTTTTTCACGAAAAAGTGTAAAATTGATGCCGCGCTCTCTAAGTTTTTGTGCCAAATCGAGTTTATATGTGCTAACCGCCTCATCATCAATTTTTTGAAGATTATTGATAAACGTCTTATCTTCTAATAGTTGATTGACTTCGTACTCTGCTTTGTGCAAGTATTTTTCTATTATATTTTTATATCGTTCACTATTGTTATCTTTTGAAAAATAAGCGTCCCACATGAAAGCTGCTACAAACAGCCCCAAGCCAATCCAAAGATATATCAGTTGATTTTTATTAAGTGTCATAGAGTAGATTATATGCTTTGCATGAGAATTAGGGGCGTTTGGAAATAGGAGATAAAACCCTTGACTATAACTCCTAACGCCTTTTAATTGTGTCCTAAAAACTTGTATGGTGGCAAGTTATTAACGAATTTGCAAATATGATAATTTATTCTCTATTGACTGAAAGATATGCTATTTATTTAAGTATATTAACAGATAATTTACAAATAAC
The DNA here is from genome assembly GCA_043768285.1 of Saprospiraceae bacterium. Taxonomy (GTDB): domain Bacteria; phylum Bacteroidota; class Bacteroidia; order Chitinophagales; family Saprospiraceae; genus JAAFJT01. Next base: position 1,026 of record JAYVKQ010000318.1, read on the forward strand.
ACCCAAAAAAGGTTTAGGGTATTATTTTCCCGAAAGCTATAAAGTCTGGGTTACTCAGATTCTCTTTATTATAATCAAGTGGTTGTCTATTATCCATTTTTAGTAATTGCCCACCCGCTTCTTCAATAATAATTTGGCAGGCTGCCGTATCCCACTCCATCGTTCTGCCAATGCGCGGATATACATCGGCACTACCTTCTGCTATATTCATAAACTTTAAGGCACTGCCGCGTGGTATTAAAATGGGGTCTTTATAGTGTTGCGCAATGAGTGCTTTCGTTGCGTCATTAAAATAGGAACGAGAAACGGGAATACGCAAACCTATGTCATTGATTTTGAAGGCATTGCAGTGTATTCTCTTTTTTTTACCATTGTCTATTTTGAAACTGCCTTCATTTTTTACACCAAAATAGACCCCCTCAGTATTGGGTACATATATAACACCCAAAATAGGCATCATTTTTTTTACCAAAGCGATATTGACCGCAAAGTCTCCATTTCTGGCAATGAACTCCTTAGTGCCGTCCAATGGGTCAACAAGCCAAAAATACTCATAATGCAGCCTTTCAGCATAAGGGGCTTCAAGGCTTTCTTCAGAAATGATGGGAATTTGTGGAGTCAAGGTGGATAATCTTTTAACAATGATATCATTGGCTGTTTTATCCGCTATTGTTACAGGAGAGTCATCACTTTTAATTTCGACAGTGTAAGTGTGTTCTCTATAGATGGTCATAATGGCACTACCCGCTTCTTTAGCGATAGCAATTACATCTTGCGCAAGATTTTGTAGGTTCATATTCAAAAATTACTTTTACATTTACCGCAAAATTAGTTCTTAATCTAAGAGCTAACGTGTTTTACAAATAAAAATCAATTATTTCTTATTTTCAAGATACAATTATCAAACGACGATGAAAAAAGTATTAGTAACGGGCGGCTGTGGTTATATCGGGAGCCATACAATTGTGGATTTAATTAACAATGGTTTTAAACCTATTTCGGCAGATAATCACTACAATTCTGACCCCTCAGTATTGGAAGGCATAGAAGCCATTACGGGAAAAAAAATAAAAAACTATGCGGTTGATTTGTGCAACCTCGAAGACACCCGCCAAATATTTGAAGAAAACCCAGATATAGTAGGCATTATCCATTTTGCTGCCTTAAAAGCCGTAGGCGAATCTGTTGAGAAGCCGCTACTGTATTATCACAACAACCTTGCAAGCCTTGTTAATATCCTCAAGTGCGTGGAGGAATTTAATATAAAAAACCTTATTTTTTCTTCCTCTTGCTCAGTATATGGCAACGCCAAAGAATTACCCGTTACAGAAAAAACCCCCTTGCAAATTGCGGAAAGCCCTTACGCCCGCACGAAGCAAATTGGTGAGGATATGATTAGGGATTTCACGTTAGTACATCCATTAACTAATGCTATTGCTTTGCGCTATTTCAACCCTGCGGGTGCACATGAAAGCTCTATTATCGGCGAATCACCTATCAATATTGCGAGCAATTTAGTACCTGTGATTACGGAAACGGCGATTGGCAAACGTCCAGAAACGGTTGTTTTTGGCGATGATTATGATACCCGTGATGGTTCGTGCATTCGTGATTTTGTTCACGTTATGGACTTAGCCAATGCCCATACTAAAGCTTTGGAGCATCTTATACAAGGGAAAAATACCGATAATTACCTTCTTTACAATCTTGGCACAGGCGAAGGCGTGAGTGTATTAGAAGCTATTCATGCTTTTGAAAAAGCGACGAATAAGACTTTCAAATATCGTATTGGTCCGCGTCGCCCAGGTGATGTGGTAGCTGTATATGCCAATAATGATAAGGTAAAAAAGGAATTGGGATGGATACCACAATATTCGATAGAAGATATTATGCGCACGGCTTGGGCTTGGGAAAAGAAGAGAAGTCAAGTTGAAGCATAAGTTAATTAGGGAAAATTTTTAAGAAATTTTGTGGCAAGTGTACCAGAACGCTGTTCCGTTGAGCAAAAATTCCAACAACGAAACAGCGTTCTGGTGCACTTTATTGTTTTTTGACGATAGGCGCACTACCTACGGCTTGCGTGGGCAATATTTTAACAAACCCCACTTCGGGTTTCCAATCCGTTTTAATCAAAGGCGTTTTAGTGTAATATTCTTTTAAAATAGGAGCATGTTCTATATTTTTAAACGCCAACTGGGAAGCCTCTACATAGCCCAATGCTCCTGACGGATGCTTGATATATAACCAATTAACCATTTTCTTCTTACCTTTTTCGACCACCATTTCTTCAAAATGCTTGATAACGTGTAGCTTTTCATTGGGTTTTGAAGTGCTCAAAACAGTTGAGGATACTGAGGGGGTCTTCTTCATCAAAACATTTTTAGAGGCAGTCGCATACACAGGCGTTTGGCTTTCCTTGTAGAGGGGCTTAAATATGCGGTCACGATTGTCCCACACATAACTACACGTAGCGTATTCAAGGCAACGCTCCTGAGTTTTGCTGCGCTCATCGGTTTTTACACCATAATTGTATTTTTCACACAATATATAATCTACGTAGGCTATGCGTAAGGTAGAGCCTTCTATTTCCACAAATTTTGAAAAAGCGGGCGAAGGCATATCCTCTTCCCATGTCAATGTTAGGCGTTCTTCAAATATTTTAGCTAAAGTACCTCCTTTAAAACTGTAAATCTCCAAAGTCTTTTCTTCTACCGTTTTACCCGTAGCAACACTATTGGTCTGCACTATTATGTCATCTATTTTATTATCAGTAACATCTTGAAAATGAATATCTTGCAAATCTTTTTTTCCGCTTTCATTGACATTGGCATAATTCAAAAGAGCGGATTTACCATTTTCGTTTGTCACCACAATATAAAATTCTTTGTAGGGCGGGTTTAAAAAAGCAGTGCCTCTGTGCTTATCATCATGCCCCTCAACGGCAGCCATCCAGACCACCGATTTTTCAAAACCATTATCAAATTGGGTTTCTTTTTTATAGTAGGGTTTGAGCGAGTATTCCACATAGCGTTCAAGCATAACAACGGCTAAATTATCGCCAAAAATCCAACCCGTTTGCCCATTCAAGGCTTTTACTTTATACCATTTGAAGGTCTGATTTTGTGAATTATCAAAGTGTTCGCGTACTGTTTCGCCTAAAATTTCAAATAGTTCGCCTTCTGAAAAAGTAACATTCGTAGATTTAGCATAGGTAGAGTCTGCATATAATCGAATGGTGCTAACAGTGACAGCGGCGCGTTTTTGCATAATAATTTGAGACGCGGGGCTTGCTTTCACTGCAAAGGTGAAAAAGAATAAAGACGCGACGATGCCAAGTAAGCGTATCAAAAATAAATTTATTTTATGTTTAATAATCTGATAATCATTATCTTAGTTGCAATTTTAGTTCCAATTTGGTGTTTTGCGATAGTCGAAATATTTGAGTGTGTATTATACCTACCCCTTCAGTATTTTGAAGAAATTTAAGGTTTCAAAACGTGTTAGATATAGTAAGAATATTATACGCGAAAAGAACCTTCAAATATATATACGCTCTTTGGGAACGAATATCCGTTTTTGTGTGTTTAAAGTTACGTATTTTTTATTGATTTGGCTTAGTCTTTTTATTTTTTATAACGTACAATAGTGGACATACAATATTGAACAGTGGAAAATAAATTAAATTTCAGAGATAGTTTTTTACCGCCTTTATATTTCATTTTGGCACTGTGGGCAGTCCATCTATTTCAGATATGGAGCGAAATGGAATTAGGCTATTGGGGTATTTATCCTCGCGAGTCGCTCGGACTGAGGGGTATTTTCTTTGCGCCCCTATTGCATGCCGATTGGGGGCATTTGGCTTCAAACAGTGTGCCTTTTTTAGTATTGGCTACTATGGTAATTTATTTTTACCCACGGGTAGCCTTACGTTCATTTTTGATATTGTACTTTTTGACGGGGATGTTGGTTTGGCTATTTGCGCGGGCAAATGTTTTTCACATTGGTCTGAGTTATGTGGTGTACGGTTTGGTATCGTTTGTATTTTGGACGGGTATTTTTCGGCGTAGTTTGCGCAGCATAGTATTGGCTTTAATTGTTACGACCTTATATAGTGGTATGTTCACAGGTGTTTTACCAACGACTGAAATACTACAACGCAATATCAGTTGGGAAAGCCATTTGATTGGGGGTATAGTAGGCATATTTGTAGCCTATTTTTTCAAGGAAGAAACAGAAGAAGACGAACATCACCATTATGATATGGCAGGCGAAGACCAGAAGTATTTTTTTGAACGCGATGTATTCGAGAAAACCAAAGAAGAACGTAGAATAGAGGAGGTGGAACGCCGCCGCATAGAGGAAGAAATGAGCAGACGACCACTCCCACCGTATAACGATTGGTTTTCAAATAGCACTTTCTAAATAGGTTAATTTTTGTAAAATTCAGATAAACCTCTGTTTTTAAGTTGAATTTGTATTTTTTCTTACCCTAAAAATGTTAAAAAAATTAGAAATATTTACTAAAACAGGACACTTTCAAAAAAACGTCCTAACTTAGCTCGTTGAAAACGGAAATGAAAATTTCCCAGAATCAAACAGTTATTTTATTAACCACTTAACCAAGCACACTATGGGACCTAATTCCTTTAGAAATCTCACGTATCTGACAGTTTTATTAGTGGTAGGTGCTTTAATCTACCTTATTTATTCTGCAAGCAAAAACCGTAATCGCTTAAACCCAAGTATTGATAATACGACGTTGAGCGGCTATGGTGATAGCCTCAATAGCATGGTTGGAAGTTCCATTGCTGCTTTGCCTATCGATTCTGTTAAAAACAGTATTGATGGTGCTTTGATAGACGGTACTTCTTCACTTGCTGCTGCTCCTGCTGCTATTGCTCAAGGTGCAAAATCAGCTGCGTCTGCGGTTGCATCTGAAGTCAAAGAAGTGGTAACATCTGAGCCTATCAGTGCAACTTCTATCTCAACTGGACCAGACGACGGCATCGGTTCTTCTGAAAAGACGAAAGCCAATGTGCCTAAAAAAGGTGTTACTGTTACATCGAAAGGTGTAGCTGCTCCTTCAAAGCCACAAGTTAAATTTGACCCCGGTAAAGGTGGTGACTTTTTAGCTATTGCGGGTTCTTTTGCGAGTAAAGACAATGCCGAAGGGCTTGTTGCTAAATTGAAAAAAATGGGTTTTACAAAAGCCGAAGCCGTTAAACTCGAAAACTCTGCAAACGTTTACGTTGTTGCTGGAGCTTACGATTTTAAAGGCGGGGCTGATGCTGCCGTAAGAACACTGAAAGCAAACAAGGTGGAATCTTACGTTAAAAAGCTCAGTGGCAGTGTTTATCACGCTGCACCAACTGCTACACCTGCGCCTGCACCCAAAGCACCAGCTAAACCTGCGCTTGGGACAAAAGGCACGAGTGCGAGCTAATTTTGGTTGAAAAGACCTAATATTGCAGTATAAAAAACAGACAGATACGAATTTTGAGATGAAAAAAACCTCCTGATGCTTGCAGGAGGTTTTTTCTTTTTAGGGACTATCGCGTAATCCTATCTTGCGTTCCACCAAATATCACATCTTTGGCAGATATTAAAAAATCATGTGGAAAGCCTATTTCTATTTTGCTTATCTCGGCAAGTTCACTCAATTCCTTTTCTGGAATAGTAAGGCTTAAACAAGCCATGCTATCTTCTAATTGGGCAGCTCGCCTTGCGCCGATAATGGGTATGATAGTTTGGTCGCGTTGGCGCGTCCATTGTATTACCAGAGCAGCGGGCGAAACACCCATACCCTCGGCAATTTTCACGACTTCTTTGGCAATCCAGTTGCTACGCTCATTGCGGCGGATGCTGTGTTCGGGTACACGCCCGTTATCGCCTTTCAAATATTTGCCCGTAAGAGCACCACCTGCAATAGCTCCCCACGGCGTTACGGCTAAACCCAAAGCCTTTGCCATTGGTAATAAGTCGCGCTCAGGTGTGCGTTGGATAAGGCTGTATTCAATCTGTAAACCCACAAACGCTGTCCAATTGCGCAACTCTGCCATAGTATTCATGCGGCTAACCAGCCAAGCGGGTGTATCAGATATGCCAATATAATGCACTTTGCCTTGACGCACCAAATCATCGAGACCCCTCAGTATTTCTTCCTCTGGCGTGGTATTATCCCAAGCGTGTACCCAGAACAAGTCAATATAATCGGTATTCAAGCGTTTTAGGCTGGCTTCAACCGAGCGCATCATGTTTTTACGGTGGTTGCCTGAGAAATTAGGGTCATCTCGCTTATCCCACAAAGTATATTTTGTAGCCACGACAAAGTGGTCGCGGTCAGCGTGGATAAATTCGCCAACCCATTTTTCTGATGTTCCTTCTGTGTAGCGATTAGCGGTATCAATAAAATTACCACCTGCGTAGGCAAATAAATCAAATACACTTTTTGAGGTTTCATAATCCGCACCAAGCCCCCATTCAGTGCCAAAGGTCATAGTGCCTAAACATAGTTCGCTGACACGCAAACCGCTTTTTCCAAATAATTTGTAATTCATAATAGTTGAAATTTTATTAACAGCGTGTGGATAATCGTGTGGATGTGAGGAGTGGTAGTTGAAATCAAGAATAAGACAATCAAGGGTACTTTTTGTTCAAAAATATGAGCGCGGTTTCGCGCCATTAAGCTTCGAATGACTGAGGAGGTAAATTTAAACTGACTATAAGGTAAATTTATATTATTTTTTAAATATATGCATAAAAATTATTTATTAAAAAAAACTTGCATAGACCTTCTGCATACCTTATATTTGTAGTATGAATATTCAAAGCGAGCTGCTCTTAGCAACACAATCAATTTTGACTTACAAATAACAGCATTTCTGATATACCCTTGTGACTTTAAAAAAAACTGTGATTTACTTTTTGTTACCCTAACGTGTACCTTAATCTTTCCTTAGCGTAAATTTTTCATGATATGTATTATTAATTTGCTATTGCAAAATAATAATCTAAATCGTTGCCTATCAACGATTTAAAAACTTTGCATAAGCTTTGGCAACAATGCTGTATGCGACACTTTGCTTGAAATAGTTTAATATCAAGAAAAAATTTATTCACCAAAATTAACAAACACCATGTTAAAAATTAGCCTCAAATTTAGACACCTCTGCTGTCTATTCGTATTCATGGGCGTGCTCTCGCTCCATGCACAACAAAACGATCAAAGTTTCCAGCCTGACGACATCAAAAGAAAGTCTGCGGAAACGACTAATGCCCCCAATCCAACAATTGCAGATGAACAACAAACGCAGTTTTTGGCAAAGTGGCTCAAAAGCCCATATTTAAAAGTACCTATCGAAAAAGCTACTGTTGCTGACATTTCGCTTGCTTTTGAAGCATGGAAAAAAGCAAATCCTGAAGAAATGGATTCTAAACGCCGTCATAAAGATGATGATATCGTGAAGTTCCATCGACAGCTTTATAGAATGCAATTGGACAATGATGAAACTGAAGTGCCAGCTACTGTTCATGAAAAATTAGATGCTTATATCACTTATGATAAAGAGCATCCATACGAAAAAGCGAATAATTTTAATAATCCTGATGCCAATTGGCGATTGTTAGGACCTATTAGTAAACCGCTTAATCCCGAACTGTATGAAGTGACTGCGCCCACTAATAAAACTGCTGATAATACAGGCTTGGGGCGTATCAATTGTATAGAGTTTTCGGTTTATGACCCCAAAAACATCTGGGTTGGCACCTCTACAGGGGGTGTTTGGAAAACATGGGATGGCGGACAAACATGGATTAATATCTCCGAAACCCTACCAATCGCTGAAATAAGTGATATTGCTATTGACCAATCCAATTCAAATATCATTTACCTTGCCGTAGGTGATAGAGATGGTTCTGGTGGCTGGTATGGCAATGGTATCGGCAGCCGTTTATTAAAAACAACCGATGGTGGTAACAATTGGTATCCTGTCAATGCTGACTTTGGTACTGGCGCATTTATTGAGGGCTTATATACACACCCACAACGCCCGTGGGAGGTCGTGGTTGTCAAAAGAAATGGGGTCTATAAATCTGTTGATGGCGGCGGCACTTGGAGTCCCGTATTGACGACCAACTATGTTACGCCCTTTGCAGCACCGAATGATTTGAATTTTAGGGCTGTTGCTTATGCCAATTTAGCCAATCCAAATAGAATTTATGTAGCTCATGCAAAAAGATTTAGTGCGACAAATATTGCGATGCAATTAAGACGCTCTGATGACTTCGGGACTACTTGGCAACTTATGGATACTATTAGAGGGGTCGTTAATGACCGTTCTTTTTTGAGAAATTTTACCGAGTTAGCTGTTGCTCCTTCTGATGCCAATTGCCTATATATGCTCTTAACCGAGTTTGATACTACGTATGGTGCCGACCGTTATGGTGCATTGATGAGGACACTCGATGGTGGTAGAACGTGGGAAACACGCAGCCGTTACCCCTCAGTATCAAACACTTTGGGCTGGGTTATGGGCGATGAAACTGATATTGGATCGCAGTCGCCATACAATTTTGAGTTTGTAGTAGATCCTAAAAATAAAGACCATGTATATGTCGGGGGTGTTGATACTTGGGGGTCATTAGATGGTGGAAAAACATTTAATAAAACCACATTTTGGGTAAATTCCCTTGGCGAAAGTGTTCATGCTGACCACCATTGGGGCGAATTCCAACCCATATCAGGTGACTATTTTGTCGGGACAGATGGCGGTTTATATAAAACAAAAAACCTAACACCCGGCAATAATGCAGACATATTGAGATGCAAACACGATATGAACGACTTATATACAATGGTTACAACTGTTTTTACACCAGGTTGTTACACATTTCCGACAAAATGGGAATTTGCTGGGCATGGTATATCCAACAATGATTTTTATGCCATTGCAGTTAGCAAGAGCAACCCAAGTATTATTTTGGCGGGTGCGCAAGATAATAGTACCCTTTTGCGCCGTGATGGTGTATGGAGTTCAATAAGTGGTCCGTGGGACGGGTTTGTGCCATTAATTCACCCTACCAATCCTAACATTTTTTATACCACTGTTCAGTTTGGGCAGACCTTCCGTACTATGGATGGAGGCAAATCATTCCGCGAAATAGGAAAGGCTATAGATACTATTGATCTGGGTGATTGGTATATGCCGACAGTCATGTATGAAGCCAATCCCAATATCATTCTTCAAGCCAGAAGGCGCGATGTTTGGAAGACTACAAATGGCGGGGATACGTGGCAACCCATTTCTGATTTCACACCTACTGCTGCTGCTAATACTACCTATGCTATGGCAATAGCTCAGTCCAATGCGAATATTATTTATGTAGCCAGACGTTCTCAAATTCAAGGCGCAGCGGCAGTTTTTGCCCTCAATAAAACGATGGATGGTGGCACTACTTGGACAAATATGTGGAATGCAGCGTTTCCACTAAGTCGCGTTACGGATATTGTAGTACACCCGACACAACCCAATAAAGTTTGGATTACTTTCTCAGTGGGCTACGCGGCTACCAATGTTAATCAATCAAGGAAAGTATTTTATTCTGAAAATGGCGGCACGACTTGGACGAATATCACGGCAGGATTACCCCCTGTACCTGTTTTTACAATTGCTGTTCAAGAAAATAGCGCGGTTGGAGCTATCTATGTTGGAACGGGTTTAGGTATTTTTTATAAAGACAATACCATGACGCAATTCGTCGAATTTCAACGTGGTATGCCACGCGGAATGCCAGTTGTAGATTTGCATATTCATACAGGGGTAGGTAAAATCTATGCGGGTACGTATGGTCGTGGTGTATGGGCGGCTAACTTATACGACCAACCTTATGACGGTGGCGCAGTATCCTTAAAGCGCGATAGGTCTTTATTATTGAACGTTTATCCTAACCCAGCGCGTGATTTTGTAAGAATAGAATGGGACGATAAAAACAACGAAGGGCAAACGCTTTCGATTATGGATTTGCACGGCAGAACGATATTCACGCAACAAGATTTTAAAGGTAGAATAGCCTTTGATATGTCTTTACACGCGGCGGGTATCTATACCGTTCAGTTAAAATCGGGTAAAGAGGTATTGTCTAAAAAGTTTGTTTTAGCGAAATAGTAATGCGCAAATAGGTATGTTGCTGTATCTACTGGGCAATTGATTTTGACCATGAAAAAAATATCAATAGGGGGTGGTTTTAATCAGCCTGTGGATACTGAAATGAAAGTGTAAATGCTATTTCCCACATTTAGAGTTAAAAAATAAAATAAGAAAAGCCTTGTAATTCATTGATTTACAAGGCTTTTGTGTGTAGAATACTGAGGGGGTCAGCAATTCCGCATATGGACAAAAAAGGCATTTGTTCATTAGTTTTTATATAGGAAGGGCGATTGAAATCGCCCCCTATTGATGGGTTTTCGTGGTCAAAATCAATAGCTGGCGATTTCAATCGCCCTTCCCATGCCACCACAATGTCCATATGCGGAATTGCTGTGAGGGGGTAGCTACCTTAATTTTTGCCAGACTTCCTTCTTTCAGAGGCGACATTGGCTGCACGCTCTACGTCATCAAAAGACTTTCTGATGGTCAGCATTTTTTCATCTTTATCCATAATGACGACAACTTTATATGTTCCTTCTTTTTGCGCCGAAAGGTCAATCGAAATATTATTCAAGCCATTAATAAGCATCTTAGTGCCTTGCCAAGCGACTTGACCCGAGGCATCCACCAATTGAAATACCACACCACCGTCTTTTAAAGCATCAACCGTAAAGTCAAAACTTTTAAAAACTGTTTCGCTCGAAATTTGAACCAACATTACATTGGTTTCAATTTTTTTGTTCATCGTCAAAACTTCCGTAAGGCTCGATGAACCATCAAAATCGACTTGTTTCAAACGATAATATATTTTGGTACTCGTGGCTTGTGCATCGAGAAAGGTATATTTTTTAACCGCTTTTGAGTTGCCCGACCCGCGTACAGTACCTGCTGGGGTAAACTCTTGACCATCAATTGATTTTTCGACCACAAACATGGAGTTATTATTTTCGGCAGCTGTACTCCAAGAGAGCATAACACCGATTGGAAACTCTTCGGCACGCATCATTTGCTCGTAAGTGCATTCTGCGTGAGCGGTAGTGGGTGTGAGCGACAAAGCACACAAAAAGGTGACGCAAACGATTAAGTAAAAAATCTTTCTCATATACATTTGTAGTTTTAATTTGTGTAATATTTGTAAGCATGGGTAAAAATCATAGCCACAAATAAAATAAGTTCTCTTGAAAGATTTGCTACACGTTTGGAAGAAACTGTGACGTTAATTTGTGTTAAGATGCGTTAAGGAGAATTTAAAGTAGTGGACGCTTTCGTGTGTTATCCTTATATTTGAATTCAGAAAAAAATATTTCCAAAAGCATACCAAAGTTTTCAATTATGGCTAAATTACTGCAATTCTTAAGCATTTTTATCGTTGTTGCAACATTGACATCGTGTAGCCCTGATCTGCGCCCTTTCACAACCAACCTCCTCAAAGAAGGTGGTTGGCGTGACAATGATTTGAAAAAAATTCAATTCTATGTGTCCGAAGATATTGTCATCAGACGCAAAATATCTGATGGTTCGAGCGAAATTACGTCAGGTACTATCAAAATAGTAAAGGGCGTGCGGGTCGAAGAAGTCCGTATTCGTAGAGGAACGCCGGGTATTTTTTTATTTAGGGTCAAAGATGATAAGTTTGCCGTCAGTTTTGATGGTTCTTCCGACAAACGGTATTTGATGTTTGGTGCTAATCCTAAACGCAAAGGCGAATACGTGCTTTTAGCTTCGGAATGGCAGGATAAACAAGGAAAAGTGCGCTACGATGATAAATTTTACTTCACCGATGGCGAAAGTGCGTGGGCAAGCCTACTCGTAGATTTAAAGAAATTTAGAAAGGTAGAAGTATCTACTAACACGGCAAGGGGTAGAAAAGTAGAGCATTAATGGGCTGTTGTTTTCTTGCGTAAAACCAATATGACAATAACTATGAAAGCCAATATACCCGCCACAATCAGCCGCAGCGAATGAGCATCCCATATATCCAAAGGTGACATATTGCCTGCTACTACAAAACCTGCCCAATAGTATGGCGTTCTCAACGCGCTTTCAGGATGCTTATCTATATAGGCGAGTTTGGCGTTGCGGAGAGCTTCATCTTTGGATTTTCCTGCTTTGAGGTTTTTATAAAAATCTACCATAATTTCTTGCGTAGCAAAATCATTAACGACCCATTGGCTCATCACCGTGGCTTTTGCCCCTGAATAGGCGAAGGCACGGGAAAGGCTCAATACCCCTTCGCCGCGATTGATTTTGCCATAGCCTGTCTGACACGCGCTCAATACCGCAAGATCAGCGTTGAGACGAAGGGCGTATATTTCGGCGGCGGTCACATCGTGGTCTTCAAGGCTATCTTGCGTGTTATAGTTGAAAAGCAACCGCGATTGCAAGGGGTTAAGGCTATCGGGCATGGCGTGCATCGCAAAATGCAAAATGCGATAGTCCTCTGCTTTAGCTTTAAAAACGCGCTCTTGGGCTTGGTTGCCTATGTACTGATGCCCCCCCATGATACTGTGGATTTGCGCCACTTCCTTTTGTGCATACGGCAAATCGTAGGCATTGTCGCGGGTGAGGGCAGCGCGGGTATTACGAGATATATCATTAATCGCCGCGTCTTGGGTTTTATACTGAGGGGCAAAGGCTGCGAATAAGTGTGTAGGCAATACCGCCGATTTTTGATTTTGCATCAACAACAAATTGCCTGAATAAGCGTAGCCAATCGTGTATTTTTTGATTAAATAAGGGATTTTAGCATACTTTTTTTCAGAAAATACTGAGGGGGTGCTACTTTCTACCAACATCTCGAAAGGCACATAGTGCAATATGCCATCAGGCACAATAATCAATTTTTTCAAGCCCGTATTGTATGCCAAGGCGGGAGATTGCAAGGGCTGTTTGAGCAATATATCGTATAGCCAAACAGCTTGGGGTATGAAATCGGTGCTGCCGTGTTGTTGGGTCAGTGTTTGGCGCATGGTTTCGATGCGGGTATCAAAGTCTTTGGGTTTGTCGGTTTTGTAGATGCTGCAATTGTTTTTCGTGATGACAAAAGTGAACAGCGCATCATTGCCCACAAAATATTCAAGCACGGCTGATGCACCATTTTGTGGCAAAAGTCTTTGAATATCAGCGAGTTGTGCGAAGCGTTGCCCATATTTCACGCGAAAATAATCGGGGTAGTGGGTCTCAAAACTTTTAACCAATGTCTCGTATTGCTGGCGGGTCTCAAAAAGGCGATTTTGTAGGCTACGTACTGAGGGGGCATCGGGTGTTTTTTTGTTTTGGGTGGTTTCGGTATATATCTGCGTCTCGAGTTTTTGCAACTCGGCTTTGTATTGATATAGGCGGTTGCGGTCATCATCGGAGAGGGCATTTTCGGCTTGCCCCGTGCGCAAGGCTTCGAGTAGCACAATGGCTTTGCTGCGCTCCAAAGCATTGAACGCCGCGTAGAGATACTGCGCGGTGCCCTCCTTTTGGTAGCGCAAATAGGCAGCATTAATGGCTTTTTCATAGACCCCATAGCTCCATTCGGCGAGGTATTGCTTATCAAAATCGGACGTATAATCTGCCCGTATGGTATCAATCAATTGCGCCGCCAATTGCGCCGTATTGTACGCCGCATCTAAATATTGGGGCTGCATTTTAGCCATATCCAATAGCAAACCCGCCTTAAAATCCAATGTTTCTAAAAGGTCTTTTTTTGAGAAAACGTCTGATATGGTGGGGTTGTCTTGGTAGTTTGTGCTGTTGAAGGTTTGGGATAGGGCGATTATGGCGGATTGGGTTTCAAAAAAAAGATTTTTTATATCTTTATTTTTAATATAAATTTTTGCAAGTTTAAAATGGATATAAGAAATTTCAGAATGACGATTTGTATTTAAATAATTCAGTTTCAATTTTAACGCATTTCTCAGGATTAAAATGCTTTTAGGTATATTATCACTATAATAATCCGCTAACCTAATATTGAAATTTGAAATATCTAAAAAATTTTTTTGATATGTTAATGCTAATTTTTTATCTAAAAAATCTTTTACTTTTTTCTTTTTGCCAAGTTTTGAATAAATATCACAAGCAAAATCATAAATAGTCATAGAGTTTTTTATTTCCATTCTATTTAAAGATTTTGCATTAATTTTACTAATTGCTTTATCAATAAGAGATTGAGCTTCATTAATATCTCCTTTTTTGAGTATGAGATTGGCATGAAAAGCATCTAAATAGGCGTTTTTTTTATTAATAAAGTTGTTATAAATTGTTACAAATTTTACCCAATATTCAATAGATTTAGTAAAATTTCCAGATTTTGTTTCAATATCAGATAAATTTGCATATGCAGTCATAAGACTTTTATAATTATCTTGATTTGGCAAAGCATTAGATTTCTTTACAATTTCATTAAAAATAGACTTCGCAGTAACTAAATCGCCGATTTGATAATAATAAAACCCCTTCCAAACTAAATATTTTAGAAATTCTATATTTTGCTCTTTTAGAGGTAACCCATTGATAGTTTTTTCATATTCGCTTAAATATATATAGCTATCTGAAAATAATAAATTTATTACTGATAGTGTAATTCTTCTTTCATGCCATTTAAGTTTAATTGTATGATTATCTTTTAATAATATTAAATTTTGAGTTAGGATATTTATCGATTTTTGGGGATGAGTATTTTCAAAATAAGAGATACTATCCTCAATAGTCTTTACGTATTGAGAGTCTAATGCTGATTGAGAGTTAATATCGTAACTAAATCTCATTAGGAAAAATAATATTAGTAAACGAGCCATAAAAATAGCCTGTAAAAATGTAGTATAATTTGTAAAGGCTTAACTATGTATGTTGATAAATGAACTTTAAATTCTATAGTTTTTCCCACTGAATGTAATACTTTTTGGATATTTTATATCCATTCTAAGCGAATCGCCAGGAATAGGGTATGAGGTTTGTATTTTTAATGCCCCCATAATTTTATTATTTGCATAATTTACTATATCTTGACAAACGAATAGTAAATCATGGTTAGGTAGATCTACTCTTGATACAACAGGAGCTCCTGGCTCATCAGGAATTTCTACATTATATTCTGGAAAATCAACGTATAAATCAAGCGGCTTTATATCAGCATAGCAAATGCAATTATTTGGTGGAACAGGGCAACACATTTCAAAATTTGGATGATCTACTACAAATTTACTTAGTTGTATCATCATTTGTTCTTGAATTCTTTGAATTTTAAGCCTATCTTTTTTTTGTGCTTCTATAGTCACTCTATCTTGTTGAATAATCTCAAAATAGTTTTCTCTTTGACTTGAAGTCGTTGTTATTAAGAGGGCGTTTGAAATGTTGGAATCAATCGCTTTTTCAAGTTTGTCTATCTCTTTATCAAGAGAATAAAGCACCCACACTGTGACTGGTGCAATTAAGGTTTTTTCGTTTGCCATGTTGTTGCTTTTTTAAGAGTTTTTTAAAATAATAAGTTTAAAGCTTAAATTATAAAGTGTAAGTATAAATCGTAGTATTTGATACGTTAAAACCTTAACAAAAGTCAATAAAAAATATATCCCCAAAATAGAACATAACTTTTGAATTGTTATAACATATAGTGCATTATTTTTCCGAACCTTAACAAAAGTTAGTAAAAAAAATGTACCCCTCCCGATTTTTCGGGATGTATCATCAGTCATGCTTTCAGCTTGATGG
>JAYVKQ010000319.1:0-11679 GCA_043768285.1 Saprospiraceae bacterium
ATACACTCACAAACAATATTGCTGTATTAAAGTGGGATTCTATCCCTAATGCGACTTATGAGTTGCAATTGAAGGGGGCAAACGATACGGCATGGCGCACGGTATCTGGCTTGCGTACTGCTTCTTATTCGACCAGCACACTGGCAAATTGCACTTTATATCAAGCGCGTGTTAAGGTTAACTGCTCTTCGGCGGCAGGTAGCGAATGGAGTTATATCATTCGTTTCAAAACGGGCGGTTGTGCTGTGGTTTGTAAAAAACCAGAGACAATGAAATTTTTCGTATCAGACACAGTAGCTATTGTTACATGGGTTTCTACACAAGCAAGTAAATATGTTTTTCAATACAAATTAGATGGTGAAGCTACTTGGAAAAGTATCAACGTAACGGGCAACTATTACCTTTTGACGGGCTTATTGCGTTGCAAAAAGTATAATGTTCGTGTTCAAGCGATATGTAGCGCGACCTCATCAAGCGATTATAGCAATGTTATTAATGTCGAAACAGTAGGCTGCCAAGTGGATTGTGCCATGCCAAAACCGATTGGGGCTAAAATTGTAGATACCGTAAATGCCATTTTATCATGGACAAATGTGGGCGCAAGAGCCTACATCGTTGAGTTCGTTAATTTGAGTAACCCTAATACGGTTGGTCGCATTGATACTGTATTTGTACCAGCATTATCGGTTAAAAATTTAGCCAGATGTTCAAAATACGGGTTCCGTGTTCGGGCTGTATGTGGTAGCCGTTTGACGGCTGCAACTGAATTATTCACGTTTGCTACTGAGGGGTGTGCTCCTGCACCTTGCTCGAAGCCAACATCGCTAAAATCTGAAGTTTTAGTGGATACTGTGGCTATAACTGCTTGGGTAGGTACAGGATTGAAGTATGAAATCCAATACCGTATAGTTGGCGATTCTGCATGGTTGAGCACCACAACAGAAGCGACTACTGCCAAATTATATCTTAGACCGTGCAAAGGCTACGAATGGCGCGTAAGAGCTTATTGTCAAGGTGCTTTAACCGATTGGAGTGAATCCGCAAAAATTGAAACGAGAGGATGTACGCCTGCTTGCGCCGTTCCAACCGATTTAAAATTAGACATTGTAACAGACTCGGTCGCAGTCATGTATTGGACAGGCTCATCTGGCACTTACGAAATTTTATATACAGTTGTCGGTAGTGAAGATTGGAAATCTGTAAAAGTTGGCTCTCCAGCGCACAAATTGATTTTAAATCGCTGTAAAGCCTACTATTGGAAAGTCCGCAAAATATGTGGCGACAACTCAGTTAGTGCATGGAGCCCAATTGGTAAATTTGAGACGGCTGGTTGCCCTATCAACAATACATGTATGGTGCCCGCTTTAAAAGTCAATTTAGTAAGTGATTCTACTTTTGAAGTTATCTGGTTGGGTTCATCTGCAAAATATGAATTACAATACCGCCTGACGACCAATAGTGCCGCTACTTGGGAAAGTGTATTCTATACACAAGGCGTATTCAGTGCTAAATTGTCTCTCAAAGCGTGTCAAATCTATGAATTTAGAATGAGAGCTATATGCGACAATGGTATAAGCGATTGGAGCACAAGTGTCAAATCTGAAACACGTTGCCCAGTTGTTAATCCATGCGCTATGCCTACGAACCTCCTTGCAGATATTGCCTTAGATACGACGGCTTTTTTGACATGGACGGGTTCAATCGTTAAATATGATTTGCAATATCGTATATTTGGTACTACTATTTGGTCGGATATTGCCTTAACCAGCGCAGGTTATAAACTAACAGGTTTGAAGAAATGTACAAAATATGAGTGGCGTATTCGTCGCTATTGTACGGCTACTACAGGTGCCGTCACATCAAGTGATTGGACGGCTTCTCACTACTTCACATCTAAAGGATGTGTGGAAGCTTGTGCCGCGCCCAAAAACTTCACCGCTAAAGTAGATGGTACAGTTGCAGGTATATTCTGGTCAGATACCTACGAGCGTGATACGGTCATAGTAGAATATAAACTTTCTACGGATGCTAATTATTCGCCTAACTTCTTAGTCGGTACAACGCCTAATGGTGTAGTTATAAGAGGTTTGATTGCTTGTAAAAAATATGTGGTTCGTGCTTATCGCAAATGTGCTGACGGTTCACGCAGTGCAATTGTTGAAACAACATTTACCGCAGGTGGTACTTGCTTACAAGGTGATAATACCAATAGTACAAGCCGCTTGACATCAACTATTTCTACCGCTTCAACCTATCCTAACCCAGGTCAAGCATATGTTCAAGTAGAATATACATTGGACACAGAGGCAGAGGTAGCGGTTCAGTTGGTCAACCTTCAAGGTCAGGTTGTGAAGCAACTCGCAGCGGGTACACAAGAGGCTGGTAACTACATGCAAGTATTAGACAATTTGACAGATGTCAATCCTGGTCTATACTTCATAGTTATCCGCACTAATGGTACTATTGCTTCTACGCAGAAGTGGATGAAACAATAAAAGTTAATGGTAAATACACTTACAAAGCAACGCCATTCAGATTTAGGTCTGAATGGCGTTTTTTATTGTTGCTATTTTTTTGCTTACCCCCTCAGTATAACGGCAATATTTCAAGCACCACATGGCAAGTGGCGGGGCGCGACAAACAAGCCTATGCCTTCACCTACGATGATTTGGATAGATTGCTGAATGCCAAATACATGGATGTGACCGATTCGGGCAGTGGCGCGTCTCAGACTTCGACCTACTCCACGGATAACAAATACGAGGAAAAACAGACCTACGACCTACGGGGTAATATCTTGACCCTCCAACGCAACGGCATGACTTCGGGCGGTTGGAACAATCAAGGCTTATTCACGGCGGGTAACTTTGGGCAGATTGACAACCTCAGCTATACCTACAACGACCAAATCCAATTGGTAAAAATGCGGGATTATGCCGCTTTAGATAAAGGGTTTAAATTAGCCTTGAATGGTGCGGGGGCAGCCGTACCGAGCCACGGGGCAAGCGACCCAAACCATTACACATACGATGCGAATGGCAATATTCGGTCAGATATGTACAAAGGGATTACCTATATTTGGTACAATCATTTAAATTTGCCGACGTTTATTATATTGACTATCGTTCTACAACACCAATGAGCGATTTATTCTCTACCCCATGCCCTTCGGCAAAGACAAACCCGACAACGATTTTGTCGCCGAAATGGTCATCGCTTTAGATACTATCAATGTCGTCAAAGCGGACACCAAGAAGGATTCGACAGGCACATTCCGCAAACGCTTACAAACAGAGCGCAGTTGTGGCAAAATCAGTACGCCCCTAAAAGATAAAGTGGCACTCATTTATCTCAACCCCGCCTGCGATGCCAGCACCCAAGTGCTGAGTGCGCAAACGGCGGGCGCGTCAGCCGTCATAGTGGTACACACTACCAACAGCAAAGACAGCGTGACGCTGCCCAAAAAGTCCAACACCATCCGCTACGAAGACGATAGCAAGGTAAAAATTCCCTGCTTTACGGTTCGGAAGGAGATTGGCGATAAGCTGACGCGCCTTATGCCTTCGATGGTGGGCATTAAACGCCCGAAAGAGAATATTGTAGGTGGGCAGGGTCTGATAGTGGATTCCACGCGCTTGGTGCAGCAAGCCCAAGTTGCGCAAGAAGCAAAACAATCAGCCACAGTAGAAGTCGTCACTCAATCCGAGCAATCTGAACAAAATGATTTTGCTGCAAAATACGGTTTTGGTGGCAAAGGCTGGCAGCTATCGCCCAACCCTTCGGACAACCACGCCGTATTGACCTACAATTTTGCCAAATCGTTAGACCTAAGTGTGGACGTATTCAATAAATTGGGACAAGTGATAGCCACTTATCCTTTATCAGGTACCCAAACGGGTCAATTGACGCTTGATGTATCGCAATGGCAAGCAGGTACATATGTGGTCAGTCTGAGGTCAAGCACATGGAATGAAGTAAAACAATTGGTGGTTGTGCGCTGAGGCTATTACCATAAAAACAAAAAAAGCCCTCCCATATTGCTAAAATTGGAGGGCTTTTTTCGTGCATACCAATCGCATATATTGATAGCAACAGTGCGTTATGAATGGGTAATATCGTTATAATTTTATAGACCTGTGTGACCTATCCTGGTCAAGCATATGTCCAAGTAGAATATACGTTGGATACTGACGCAGAAGTAGCCGTTCAGTTGGTCACTTGGCAGGGCGAGGGCTGTTTTTGATTTTCTTTTTATAAAAAATTGGAAATTTTTTATAAAAAGAAAATCAAAAAACTTCTTGTATTTTTAAAGTTTTTAGAGTGCCAAAGTAGAATTAAGTTCGTGCAAATTTTACAAAAGCTATTCTTCTATTGCTTCACTACTCTAATCATCGGGCTAACTTTATCGCTCGTTTCTATACGCACAAAATATATACCCGAACCAAGGTTATCCCCTATCGAAACGCTCCCCTCAGTATTTTTAAGTGCTTTTTGCTCTAATACCTGTCCCAGCATATTGTACACTTTCAATTCTGAATTTATAATATATTTATCTAATTGAAAATCAATATTTAATGCAGCATTAAAAGGGTTTGGATAGGCTTTAATAGCCCAATTGGTCGCTATATCTTGAACACTCGAAGCCTCCTGAATTCTGAACGCATCCAACGCTGCCTCAACGATTTGAGCAGGCGCATCATCAGCAATAACAAAATAAACGCGCATTGTTTCCGTAAACGGGATAATATTTTTCAAAGAAATAGACGCGCCACGCCAAGCGGGTTGTGCTTCCGAAATAGTAAATATCAAACTATCTTTAACCCCATTGGAGATATAGACTTTTATTTTATCATTCAAAGGCACAATACCGCCCACATTCATAAACCAATAGGAAAACGTTAAAATCGGATTGGTATAGCTTGTCAAATTGATAACGGGTGTTGTCAGTTTGGTTTCGGTATCTACATCACTGTTTTCGCTATTACCTGCCGCATTACCCGTTACAAAACATTGATTGCCTATATCAGTCGTCACATCAGCATTTGGGCTTACGGGCGTATTACTGAAAGTGCTTTGCAAAGGCACGCCGCGCTCCCATCTACCTTGCGCAGTGTTTGCAGCCGCACCACTCACCTCCCAAGCAAAATCTGCCCAAAAATCGTCTTGATAGCCTTTATCTAAGCGGAAAACATGGGTTTTGATGCCATCAACCACCACATTAGTGATGACCTTATGCAAATAACCCCACGCGCCAACGGTAGCCGTGTAAGTGCCGGGCTGCACATTATAGACATAAAAATCGCCATTAGCTTCGGTATCCAAAGTGTAAGAATTAGTTCCATTGCTCAATACAATTTTCGACTTGCCCGCTTTTTGTCCCGTTGCATTATTGATAACACTACCCGACTGCGCAAATCCGCGCGGCAGGAGTTCCACATTTTGAAAATAAACTTGCCCACGAAACAACGTAACCGTTACTGTTTTATCGAAATAACCTATTTTAGAATAGGTTGCCGTCACTTGCCCCGCCGTCACTTGTCCTGTGTAATAATAGCCACCTAAATTGCTCTCTGCATTTTTATCGGGGTCAGTAGAGTTTATTTTTACCCGTACCCCGCCCAATGGTTCGCGAGTGACGGAATCAATTGTACGCCCTTCAAGGTAACAAGCGCGAATATACTGAGGTGTCAGCACGTATAAGCCATCCTCTATATTAGAAACAATCAAATTGCCAGAAGGCAAATATGGATATACGCCCCACGCGCCGTTGAAACTTGCCCTTGCGCCATTATATGTATCGTATTGCCCCACTTGAACGAGGTTATAAGGGCTATGGGCATCCACAATCGTGACCCCCTCAGTGTACCACGACGTTACGGCATAATCATTTTTGATATAAGTATTATGTACAATAGCATTAGCACCCGATACAGAGCGAATTTTATCCAAATAACGAATATTTTTAGGGGCTGAAATATCATAAGACGCTAAATATGAACCGCCCCTTTCATCTGTCGTAAATATCGTTTTGTGGTTATCTGATAGCCACGTGTTGTGCGTGAATGTACTGGGCGTTAATTGCGTACCCAATATTTTTGGATTTTTTTTATCTTTAAAATCTATGATAGAAAAAAAACCACCATACACATGACCACCATATAGTGTGTCATTTTCCGCTTGACCATCGTGGATATAATTATTGCGATTGCCCGCGCTGCGGTATATGCCCACAAATTTAGGATTCCACGGGTCAGTTTTTATATCTAAAATAACTGCACCATCTACATCCTCAACAGTACCATTCACATTCACGCGACTTTGACCACCATAGAGATAGATAAAACCTTTAGCCGTATCTACGTGCAAGGCATGAATTTTGACAATTTCTACCAACGTACTGTCGCCCCCTTTATAGTCTTTATAAATGACTTTACTGGTATCAGGTAGTCCCGCTAAATTGACAATTTGTAAGCCTTGACCTGATGCTTCGGTGGCGATATAAGCGTAGTTTTTATACGTTTTTATTTCGCGCCATTGGCTATTGAGGGCAGGAATATCTTTCAATAATTTGGGTGCATCTGGATTGCTGACATCAATTATTGCTGACCCATTGGCAGTACCCAACAAGGCATATTCTCTACCATTTTGGGCGTATCCCCATATATTAGCACATTCTTGATTGACATTTAGTTTAGAACGAAGGGTTATATTTTGGGTAGGTGATTGGGCGTTTGATTGTAATGCAAAACAGCATAAACAAGCCGTTAAAAGAGCAACATTTGTAAGTTTCATTTTAGATATTTATTTAAAATAAGAGATTTTGTGTAAAAAATGTAGCCCTCGACAGGGCGATTGAATCGCCCGCTATTGATTTTGACCACAATAAACCA
The DNA here is from genome assembly GCA_043768285.1 of Saprospiraceae bacterium. Classification (GTDB taxonomy): domain Bacteria; phylum Bacteroidota; class Bacteroidia; order Chitinophagales; family Saprospiraceae; genus JAAFJT01. The sequence continues at coordinate 6,891 of JAYVKQ010000319.1, forward strand.
TCAATAGAGGGCGATTTCAATCGCCCTGCGGATATAAAAAATATTGTATCAATTTTTTTTGTTAAGTAACGTTGAAAAAATAAGTTGTTAAATGTATCGTCGAATTTATTCGACGGAGGAGTTGATAATCAATAACTTACACAGCCCGTCGAATAAATTCGACGGTACAATTCTACCAAGTTATTTTTTCATCGTTCCTAAAATAGAGAATAGCTATAAGCCCACAAACTCGATACCCCTCAGTATTTTAAGCTATTCATCCGTCATTATTTTATAAGGAATACGTTGCGCAATAGAACGCCCCAACGTTACCTCATCAGCATACTCCAACTCGCCACCAAAACTAATACCCCGTGCAAGGGTTGATATTTTGACAGGGTGCAACGCCAATTTTTTTGATAAATAATAAATAGTCGTTTCGCCTTCAATCGTAGGCGATATAGCCATAATAATTTCTTTAATTTCCCCTTGCGTTATCCTATCAGAAAGCGAGTCAATATTCAATTCGTTGGGACCAATACCTTCGATGGGCGATATAACACCGCCCAAAATGTGGTATAACCCGCGATATGTCCCTGTATCCTCAATCGCCATTACATCGCGGATACCTTCTACAATCATCACCATACTGCGTTCACGGCGCATATCAGTACAAACGCTACATAAGTCAGCATCGGCAATATTATGGCACGTTCCACAAGTTTTGATGCCCGACCGCATTTTGAGCAACGCTTGAGCGAACCCCTCAGTATTGTCGGAGGGTTGTTTCACCAAATGCAGCACCAATCTCAGTGCAGTTTTGCGCCCGATACCGGGCAGAGAAGAAAATGCGTTTACAGCATCTTCGATAAGTTTAGAAGAAAAAGTCATATTACTGTCTTGTATATTCCCATCGCCAAATGTCCCCATCTTCGGGGTCTTCAAATTGACCGAGGAAATTGAAATTTAATTTTTTTAACATTAAAGAAGACGGATTGGCAAAGGCGAGGGTATGCGCCCAAACTTTTGTCACTTCACTATCAGCAAAAGCATATGCCATCAAGCCTTTTGCCGCCTCTGTCGCCAAACCTTGAAGGCGATAATCTTCTCGAATTTCGTAACCAATCTCCACCATACCCTCTTCATTGGGGCTACCTTTGAAGCCACAAGTACCCAGCAATTCTCTATCTTCAGTATGAACTACGAAAAAACTTGCCCATTTGCCTCCTTTTTGAAGATATATATCGTAAAAAAAAGGTAAGGCTTCTTCCATATCTTTGAAAGTAGTCCATTGCGTAGGCGTAATGGTATTCAATAGTCTGCCTAATTCTTCTAAATTTTTATTCAAAATAGCTTGAAAATGCGCATCTTCAAAGGGCATAAGGCGCAGTCGCTTGGTTTGTATCATTGTCAAAATTTAGGGCAAAAATATACATTTAATAGCGTTTTATCAATTTTATGAAAAATTATTGTCTAATTGCTTTTTTTTAAAGGTATAAAATACCTAAGTGTTGTTCTTACGTTATCTTTGCACCGCTTTGTATAAAGTTAATAGTTACCAGCAATTACGCATACGACATAATAGGAACATGGATGACGCAGACAAAACAGATTTACACGGATTTTTTTCTAATTAGACATAAACAATCCGTGTAAATCCGTTTAATCAGTCCAATCCGTGTTCCTATTCAGTAATAAACGAAATCAAATTTTCTACAATAATAAGAAACCTAATTGAAGTATGGCAGAAGTGATATTAATGCCCCGTTTGAGCGACTCTATGGAGGAGGGCGAAATTGTAGCATGGCACAAAAAAGTAGGTGATGCCGTTGATAAAGGCGACCTCATGGCTGAAATCAACTCCGATAAAGCCACAATGGATTTTGAAAGTCCGAAAAAAGGGATATTATTATACATCGGCGTGCCTGTCGGTGGCAAGTTGGTCGTGGGCGCACCCATTGCCGTGATTGGCGAAGCGGGCGAAGCTTATGAACATCTTTTAGGCGGTAGTGCTGCTGCTGCCCCTGCTGCTTCAAGCAATGGCGCAACGCAATCGGCTCCTCAACCAACGGCTGCACCAACGGTTGCTATTGCCGTAGCCACTGCTGCACCGGTCGAAACGCACGACCAAAGCCGCATATTTGCTTCACCATTGGCAAAATCTATTGCCAAAGAAGCAGGTATTGCCATATCGAGCGTAACGGGTACGGGCGATAGTGGACGCATTGTGAAAAAAGACATTGAGACAGCTATCGCAAAAGGGACACCTCCGGCACAACTATCTGCGCCAGTAGTAACACCTGCTACGGTTATAAAAACAAGCACCCCTGCCCTATCATTGGGTAGTGAAAGCTACGAAGATATACCGCTCACAAGTATGCGCAAAGTCATTGCGCGCCGCCTAAGCGAAAGTATGTTTACAGCACCGCATTTCTATTTAACCGTAGAAATCAATATGGATAACGCTGTAGCAATGCGTCCGCGTTTGAACGAATTGGCAGCTCCTGCAAAAATTTCTTTCAACGATATTGTCGTAAAATCTTGTGCTGTGGCATTGAAAAAACACCCCGCTATCAATTCAGCTTGGATGGGTGATTTTATTCGTCAAAACCATCACGTAAACGTCGGTGTTGCCGTAGCGGTCAATCAAGCTTTGTTTGTGCCTGTTATTCGCAACGCAGATATGAAATCGTTGAGCCAAATCAGCACAGAAGTGCGCGAATTGGCTGGTAAAGCGAAAGATGGCAAGTTACAATTGCCCGAAATGCAAGGCAATACCTTCACTATATCTAACTTGGGTATGTTCGATATTGAAGAATTTACGGCTATCATCAACCCGCCCGATGCGTGTATTTTGGCAGTAGGCTCTATTATCCAAAAGCCTATTGTAAAAAATGGCGAAATCGTTGTCGGCAATATGATGAAAGTCACACTTTCGTGCGACCACCGTGTAGTAGATGGCGCAACTGCCGCTCAATTCTTACAAACCGTGAAGGGTATTTTAGAAGACCCTATTCGGATGATGGTGTAAAAAATTGAGATTAGAGAATGTGAGGTTGGAGATTATGAGATTGGACATTATGGTGACATTTCGCAGGGCGATTAAAATCGCCCGCTATTGATTTTTACCAATAATATCTGTAAACACCATCAATAGGGGGCGATTTTAATCGCCCTGCGAAATGTTATCATAATCATTAATCTCGCATTCTCCAATCTTACAATCTCCAATCTCTAATCTATGAAAAAAACTATCGTCCTCGGCGCAACAACCAATCCTGATCGTTATGGCTATATCGCTACTGTTCGTTTGAAAAAAGCGGGACATGAGGTCATACCCATAGGTAACAAAAAGGGCGAAATTGAAGGTATAGTTATTGAAAATAGTACTCCACATTATGCAGGCGTAGATACGGTCACTTTATACCTCAGTCCCGACAATCAAAAACCCTATTACGATTATATCCTTTCCTTAAAACCTAAGCGCATTATCTTCAATCCTGGTACAGAAAATATTGAACTCATGCACCTCGCACGACAAAATGGTATTGCCACTGAAGTGGCTTGCACATTGGTTTTGCTATCAATAGGCGCATATTAAGATTAATCGTACCCGCCAAATTCATTTGGCAGCGCACAATTGTCAAATACTGCCAAATCAAATTTTGTAACTATTCGAGCATCGGAAGCTGCCAAATGAATTTGGCAGATACGATTAGTAATTTTAATGGTATTTTTCGATGTTCTACCTAACATACCCTCATTTTCCTTTCCGCTTTTTCTATTTTTTCATACTTTTGCAGCCTTTTTAAAAACATGAAACACCCCTCAGTTTAAAACAATTACATTACGTAACTACGTAACTAAGGATATTCTCGGGTTTAGACCTTGTTATAAACATTGAGACCCTATCGGGTCTACGAAAAAGCACTAACCTCATGTCGCGTTAGCGACAATATGTTTATAACAAGTACCTAATCTAAAAAACTTCTTAGTCACGTGGTGACATAATTTTATTGTTTTAAACTGAGAAGTGATTCATGTTTATATTATCCACTATCAATTATACATTATCCATTAAGAAATATGCTTCATTTCACTTCCATTAAAGATGTTGCTGACCCTTTGGCTTTGTTGGCAGATGCCAAAGCCTGCCAAGCCAATCCGACGAAATTCAGTAAAATTGGCAAGGGTAAAACGTTGGGTATGATTTTTTACAATCCTTCGCTGCGCACCCGTATGAGTACCGAGAAGGCGGCTATCAATTTGGGAATGTCGGTGATGTCGCTCAATGTTGCAGACTCTTGGCATATGGAGTTTGAAGATGGTGTGGTGATGAATACTGATAAGGCAGAGCATATCCGCGAAGGGGCAGCCGTGATGAGCCAATATTGCGATATATTGGGCGTGCGGTCGTTTCCAACACTGACGGATAGGGATAAAGATTATGCCGATTATGTCATATCCAAGTTTAAACAACACGCAAGAGTGCCTATATTAAGCTTAGAAGGTTCAACTGTTCATCCCTTACAATCGCTCACAGATTGGTTGACAATTGAGCAATTTAAGACGAAAAAACGCCCAAAAGTGGTACTTTCGTGGGCTCCGCACCCTAAAGCGTTGCCCCAAGCTGTACCCAATTCGTTTGTGGAATGGATGAAACAAACGGATTATGAATTTGTCATCACCCACCCTAAAGGTTATGAGTTAGCACCGTCTTATACTGAGGGGTGTACGATTGAATATGACCAAAACAAGGCGTTTGAAGGTGCGGATTTTATCTATGCTAAAAACTGGTCAAGCTACCGAG
>JAYVKQ010000320.1:0-2068 GCA_043768285.1 Saprospiraceae bacterium
AAAATTATTTTTTTTTGAAAAAAAAATAATTTTCAGTTTACTAAACCTACTCACGAAACGTTTTTATGCTATTTATCAAAATCCTTTGAACACTAATGATTAAGTATAAGGTATGAAGTATGCGATTGTGAAATAATGGGCACATATCGCAGGGCGATTGAAATCGCCCCCTATTGATGAAAATTACGGATATAATGGATAAAATCAATAGCAGGCGATTTTAATCGCCCAGCGTAATCCACCCATTATTTCACAACTTCATACTTCATACTTATTTAAGGATATTTCAAATAATGTTTTTTAATAACATCTTGAAATTGTACATTCTTTTTAATGCGTTCAAAATAAAAATACGTTTCACCTTTTAAACCTATACTGCGGTTATATTCCAAAATTTGGTCTAAAATGGGTGCTGTTATAGCGTCGCCACTGCCATCACCTAAGAGAACGCCAGGGCTAAAACGAATTTCTTTATTGTCAGTCGTATTCATATTGGGATAGTTTTTATCCACTTCTACTTTATATTCTGCAAAAGTACGGCGATACATTTGTGGGTGCATATAGTCCACTTGCTTGTTTTTGACCCATTTAGGCCAATCTTGCAAATAGTTTTGGAGTGACCAATTGTAAGACGATGGAGCCATTGACACCATAAATCTGCTATTGATAGATTTGACGTGTTTGAATAGATAATTGCCAAATTCGGACAATTTATTCGCGCGCCATTGTAGCCAAGTGCCTTCGGCAAAATTAGCGGTTGGCGTAATGCCCGTTTCTTTTTTAAATTGACTGACTACATCCGAATTATAGCCACCGTTGGAAGGTAGGGCAGGCAATCGGTCATCTCCTTGAATACCGTCGAGGGTGGGGTATTTTTCGCAGACTTCGGTTATCAAGCGTTTATAAAATTTCTGTACTTCGGGGTTGTATGGATCTACCCAATAGAAATTGTTTTTTTGCGTAATCGCACCCGCCGCGTCTTTTGATGCCCACGATGGATATTTATTGATAATAGAGCCGCCCGAAGCATCGCCATAGACGGAAGCGAAGCCATATTCAAACCACGCGACGACGCGAATACCTTTTGGTTTAGCAATTTCTAACAACTCAGCCAAAGGGTCGCGGCTGCCCATTGCGGGATCTATCTCGCTACCGAAATACTCTTTCATCACTTGGCTTCGGTATTGTGTTTTCGCATTATTAAAAGTTACCACGAATATAGTATTGATACCTATATCTTTACACATATCCACGCACTCTTGTATGCCTTGTCTCGAAAACAGGGCTTGACTGGCGACGTTGGTCAGCCAAACGCCGCGCACTTGCGTGAGAGGCATGGCTTGTGGGTCGTGTTTACCTACTTTGATGGTATAGGTTTTCGTAATATCGCTCGTAAACTTTATGGTAAATTTTCTTTCCACCGTATAATCCACTACATCGCTTGGGTTGGGCGTAATGGATTGAGGGACAATTTTATTAGGAAAAGAAAACTTCACTTTATAATTGGTCGGCGTGCTTTGAGACACCAAACCGATATAGTCCGTACCCGAATTAGAAAGGTTGGCGTTCACCCAATTGTCTTGCGCATTGAAAAGACTGATGCTATCTACGACCAATTTTTCAACGTCTAAAGGTGCTTCTTTTAAGTTAAAAGTATAGGTTTTCGTTGTGTTTTTATCAAAAGTGATGGTAAACGTCACAGGATTTGTGAAGTCAATTGGATTAGCCAAATCGGGCGAAACTGATACCACATTCACCCCTTTTGGATAGGTAAATTTAATTTTAAAAGACGTGCCGGGGATAAAATCATTGTCCACGAGCGCGTCAATTTTTAAGCCATTGATATTGTAATTGGCATAGACGGGGTCGTTGTTGATAGTGAATACCTTGATGCTATCAATCACAAATGTTTCAGGATTGACATTATCCGTTGGTGGCGGGTCGTCTTTACACGCGGTGATGTATAAAAGGCTACATATCAATAGGGTATATTGCCCTAAGTTTATTATTTTTGACATGGGTAAATGGTTTGTATTAATGATTTACCCCCTAACCCCCAAGGGGGAAC
>JAYVKQ010000321.1:0-2420 GCA_043768285.1 Saprospiraceae bacterium
CCTTTGAATTGACCTGATATAATTCTCATAACTATTCCCCATGTTTAACTGAAAATAAATCAAAATAAAAATGACGGGGCGTACCCGTAAACTCTTGACCAAATTGAAGATTATTGGGTGGCAATGTAAACGTAACGTGTCGAATATACCGATATATGTACTTAAAAATGTCCGATTCTTGCGTAATTGAGCCGCTAATACTGAGGGGTATGCTTTCTGGATTGAGTTTGAATTGTTCATACACCATCATAATGTAGTAAATCAAATCTTGCGGCATTTGGTAAGTGAAGGCATTGGCATATACCAAATCCTTTCCATCAAAAAACAACAGCTGTACAAGTCCATCACGGATGTTGACGAACACTTGATGCCCTTGTCGAGTGGCTGCTATTTGCTGGTAGCTCTGTATCAAACTTGAAAAAATATGATACCGCTTTGCCATTGGGAAGGTCGAATTCGTAAATTTTATCAAGTCATCATCAATCATATATACGTTCTTGAACTCAAAACCATCGAGCGAATCGGCGACATACCTGTAACTACCGCGCTCTATTTGTGTCAAGTTATCAAAATAGGTTTTATGCTCCGATGGATTGTAAAATTTGGTTGGTATTAATGTAAAATGCGGCATTGTATAGGCGATTTTAGTCGTCCGATAAGGTTCTTTGAGCATAATATCATCAAAATACACATCTCTAAAGAGCGATAATTGCGTTTTGTCAGGCTTATGGTCAAAATGATAGCTTTTTAAAGAAAGTATATTCGATTGAGCATCATTGACCATAAAATACAAGCTATCCGCACCAAGCAAAATGCTCAAATCGTAGGACAGCGTAGCCTGTGTAGAAAAAGAATATTCGACTATGTCTTGATTAATGCGCCCCATTTTTTTAAACGACAAAAGTGTGATGATGAATGATGAATGTGAAATTGTGGCGAAATTAATATTTTTTGTAAATAAACGGCATATAGTGACGCGTAAATAATAAGTCGGTCAATTTGTACCGTCGAATTTATGTCGTGCGCAATAGAGTTTAGAAAAAAAACGCTATTGGTTATTTCATTTGGCTTTTTTATCGCGCCTACCATTGCGCGCATCCATTATAAATTTTACCATTCAACACCACTTGCGCACTAAACGGATATGGTTTTGGATTACTTTCATCTTTACAATCACCCTTCGTAATAACTATTTTTAAAGTCTCTTTACCGTCAAAACTAACAGTCGCGTATGTCTGTTTTTCGCCCTCAATTATTGGCTTCACATATTTAAAATGATGATACCGCAAATTGGCTTCGTCGTTAAAATCTACATACTGTTCTTTGGGTGAAATTTCGACAGCCCAAAAAGGTTTATCGTCAAATATTACAAACTCAAAGCCCATGCAATAGCCGTCCCAATCCTTTTGCTCCATTTTTTGTATCTTACTGATTTTCAGCGTATTATCTGTTACCCCCTCAGTATTTTTACCTAAAAGTGAGCCTTCCACAAATGCCATTACACTTTGATTGTCATAGCCATATTGATATACTTTTTTGTAGGTGTCAATCATTTTACCCGTGCTATCTACAATAGCCCAACGGGTGCTATCACGTCCACAAGGGCGAAAAAAACTGCCCGCGCTACCGTGCGAAATAAGACCAATATAGGTACGAACGGTATCGTTTGGAGCTGTTTTAGTATCTACTCTTGGCACACTATCGGTAGGCGTTTTTGAGGTGTTGTTGCAAGCGTAAAAGGACATGCACACAAATAGATATAGGGTTGTTTTTTTCATTAAAATTGTCATTGCTATCGTGATGAATGGGTGTAAAATTAGAAAGAAATTATGAGATTACAAGGTTACAAGGTTATCGTAATCTTGTATTATAAATAATGGCAAGGCTTTTGCAAAAAAAGAAAATAACGACAACAATTTTATAACCATCTAAAACTTTAAGCAATGATAATCTACGGCTGGAATAGCTTTCTTATCCGCACGTTCAGTGCCTTTGAATTAGGACTTACCACAGATTTCTCAAACGATTTTAATGTCGAAGTCCGTCAAAAATATTTCCATTTATTCTGGATACCTTTTTTCAGTTTGGGCAAAATTTGGTGCGTGCGCAAAGGCGGCGAGCTATATGACCTAAATGATGAATCTAAAATGCTGATTAAAACAGCAAATGTAGAAGCAAAAACGCCTTTTTATACCTATTCAGGCTTGATTGCTGTGGCGTTATTATTTGTATTTTCAAATATTCAAGGGACAACAAAAAGCAACGATTATAGCAGCATGGTAAGCCAAATTGAGCAAGAAAAAATGACAGAATTGCCTAAACGTTTGGCTATGCTCACCGAAAATAGCTTTATTATTGTATCTAATGGCGCTACTTTTTCCGAATATTCAGTCTGTAAAGTGGACAAAATGAAAAACGGC
>JAYVKQ010000322.1:0-2122 GCA_043768285.1 Saprospiraceae bacterium
AAACTACTCTGGCAAAAACCTCTATTTCATTCACCCCGCACCGCCTCTCGCGCCAACTTCAAAAACACCCCATCCATATCTTTTACATCAAAAATGCGCTTCAAATTGGCGGGTGTATCCAAAGCCGAAATGCGTCCATCCACCATGATAGACACACGATTGCAATACTCCGCTTCGTCCATATAATGCGTGGTAATGAATAGGGTTGTACCACGTTCTGCGGCTTCGTATATCAATTCCCAGAACTGACGGCGGGTGACTGGATCTACGCCACCTGTGGGTTCATCCAGAAAAACAATTTTAGGATTATGCACCAATGCGACTGAAAAAGCCAACTTTTGTTTCCAGCCCAACGGTAGTGCTTGAACCCGTGTTTTGACGTGATTTTCTAAACCTAAACGTTTAACCAGTTCTTCCGTTTTTAACTGAATGGTTAATTTATCTAAGCCATATATGCCTGCATAAAAACGGATATTTTCTTTAACTGTTAAGTCTTCATATAAGCTAAATTTTTGGCTCATATAGCCAATATTTCTTTTTATCAATTCATTATCTTCATAAATATCATAACCCGCAACTTGTGCTTTTCCGCTTGTAGGTAGGCTCAAACCGCACAACATACGCATGGCAGTGGTCTTTCCTGCGCCGTTTGCGCCCAGAAAACCAAATATCTCTCCCTTCGCTACTTCAAAACTGATATTATCCACGGCAGTAAAATCGCCGAAGCGTTTTGTCAGTTTTTCAACGGTTATGACGTTCTCCATTTTTTAACTATTTGGTTAAAAGTATATTCTTCCCCCTTTGGGGCAGGGTTGATTGGTTTTAAGCCCGAAGGGTTTTAATGTGAATAACCCCCAATTGCATTGGGGGAAAGTGCTGCGAAGTGGTCAACAATCCTGAAAGGATTGAATAAACGTATCTCACATTCAACCCCATTCGGGGTTATTAGCGGATACTTCTTGGCATCTTCCCCGAATTTCATTCGGGTTATTCATATTAAAACCCTTCGGGTTTAGAACCAATCAACCCTGCCTTTGGGGGTTAGGGGGTAATTTTTATTTCATCAAAGCCATAAAACAATCCTCAATAGTTGGTTCAGTAGGTTCAACCACAACTTGCTGATGTCCTTTTTTCTCTAAAAAATCAAGGATAGCCGTATCTGCAATATGCCGCTTGGTCGTTAAATGGTGGCTATCACCGAAGGCGAAACACGTATCCGTTTCGGCGAATTGACGAAGGTCGTTGAGGAGTTGAAACATATTTTGACTGCGCACTGCCCAGAGTTGTTGCCCAAATTTGGCTTTAATACTGAGGGGGGTATCTATATCCAATATATGCCCGTTTTGAATGAGCGCAACTTTATCGCACATACTGGCTTCGTCCATATAAGGCGTTGATACTAAAATAGTTATGTCGCTACCTTTTAGTTTTTTTAACATTTCCCAAAACTCTTTGCGCGATACCGCATCCACGCCCGTAGTCGGTTCATCAAGCACTAACACTTCTGGTTTGTGGATAAGGGCGCAGCATAACGCAAGTTTTTGCTTCATGCCACCCGATAATTTTCCCGCTTTTCGCGTCTTGAATGGTTCGAGTTGCACATATATATCGCGTATCAAATCGTAATTTTCTTCGATACTTGTATTGAATATCGTTGCAAAAAACGACAAGTTTTCTTCTACCGTCAAATCTTGATAGAGGGAAAAACGACCTGGCATATACCCAACCCTTTGGCGTATCGCTTTATAATCTTTCACAGTATCGAAACCCACCACTGTTGCCACGCCACTATCAGGAATTAACAAAGTGGTTAATATCCGAAACAGGGTCGTTTTACCCGCGCCATCGGGTCCAATCAGACCAAATAACTCACCCTTGCCAACTTCAAAACTTACATTTTGAATGGCTTTGGTCTTCCCTTTGTCATAGGTTTTGACGATATTTTTGACGATTATGGCATTCATTTTTTGACTTATGTTGAACTTGTCTATTGACGGGGTGACTTCAAGTCACCCCGTCCAGCAATTCCGTATTTGGACAAAAAAGGCTAATGTACATTGGTTTTACATTTCGCAGGGCGATTGAAATCGCCCTCTATTGATAGGTTTTCGTGGTCAAAATC
>JAYVKQ010000323.1:0-3081 GCA_043768285.1 Saprospiraceae bacterium
CATTTTGACAAACTTCCTAATAAAAAATCCAAATTACAATATGCAGATTTTGCAACCAAACTAAATCAGCAAATCGAAGAGTTAGAAAAGCTATCAGGCTTAATTACGCAAGAACAAATAGACGCTATCGCCCTAAATTTTGCTAAAAAAACTGAATTTCCTGTTGGTATTTATGATGAATGATACCCCCTAATTTGCTTAAAATACTGAGGGGGTATCATTCTATCCCACATACTATACTTTCACCCACTTCTGCTTTCTTGTACTTTCCAAAATTCTCTCACATATCAATAGCTCTCTATATCCATCTGCAAAAGTCGGGAATGATGGATTTTCAGGCTGCTTCCCTTGCTCAATCGCCGCATATATTTCTTTAAACATTTGCTTAGACGTATCTGGAAAACCTTCATTATGCCCACCCGGGAAGCTCATAATTGCACTCGCTTCGGGATAGGCTAACGATGGGTCACGCATCAACAATTCATTATAGCCATCGCGGTTGCCAATCCACAATTCATTGGGTGCTTCGGAATTGAAGGCAAACGTTTTTTTACTACCCGAAATCTCCAATTTTAATTGGTTTTTACGCCCTGCCGATACCTGCGATACAGTTATTGAACCCCGATTGCCATTGTCAAATCTCAATAAAACATTGGCGTGGTCTTCGGTTGTGATAGGCACATCGGCATAATCCTCTGGCTTCAACATTTTCCCCGAATAGGTTTCAACGGCTTTCAACGGCTTTTTACGGGTCTTGTGGATGGTGTTAAAATCTGCCATTACTTCCACCGTTTTCAAACCCGTGATATATTCTAATACGTCCATCAAGTGCGAGCCGATGTCTGCAATGGCACGACTATCGCCCGACTTATCGGGTTCTAAACGCCAGTTGTAATCGGTGTTATAAAACAACCAATCTTGCAAATATGAACCTAAGATTGAATATACCTCGCCCAAATCACCCTTTTCGCGCATCGTTTTCATCTGACGCACAAGCGGATAATAGCGCAAATTGAAATGCACCGCATTCACCAAACCTGATTTTTCAGCTAAGGCAACCAATTCTTTGGCTTCTTTCAAATCCTTCGCCAACGGCTTTTCACACACAACGTGCTTGCCCGCTTTCAATGCTGCTTTCGATTGGTTGTAATGCAAAAAATTGGGCGTACAAATATGCACTGCTTTAATGTCTTTTTGCTTCAAAAGATTGTCAAAAGTATAAGCCCTCGGAATACCCAATTGAGCCGCTTTCGCTTCTGCTAATTCCTGCGTGACTTCACACAACGCCACAACTTCCACGTTGGGCAAACGGCGCAATGCCTCAATATGGGCTGGTCCTATAAACCCTGTGCCGACTACGCCTACTTTGATTTTGCTCATAAAATTTTGTTTTTAGTTTGATTTAATTAATTGATTTTCAAATATTTGTAAAATAAAAATATTTTCATAAAAACACAAGATAACATATAGTTTTTTAACTTTGAACCTTCTTAGTGCAGCCTAATTTTCATTTTTTAACGATTTATTTTCTCTTAATTTCCCCAATAAATGGATATAGAAAAGTACATTTATGAAAATTTTTCAGATGCACTTGAGATTGTCAAGAATAGTTCAAGAGCTACTATTTTACCTCATTTATCACTCGCTGAAAAAACAATCATCTATAAGTACACCGATGATGATTTCACATATTTAGATGTCAATCGCCATTTGCGGCAAAATAAAGGCATTAATCCTTCAGAGTTTGCACAACATTTAGATATGGCTCTTTCTAAAATAGAAAATTTTAGAGGACTTGTTTATCGCAGCACCGATTTGCCCGATGACGTTTTTGGGGCATATAAAACAGCTTTAAAACAAAGAACTTTTTTTATAGAATATGGGTTTTTATCATCAAGCAAATCAGAATTAGTGGCTAAAGAAAGTTACACTGATAATTATTTATTTGAAATTTATGGTAAAAATGGAAAACCTATTGAAAAAATCGCTAAATTTGGTCTAAATTCTTTTGATAACGAATTTGAAATCCTTTTTAGAAAAAACACTAAATTTAGAGTTTTAGCTATTGATGAATTTAAAAGATACACACAAATCACGATAAAAGAAATATAATATGGTATTACTATCAGAAAAAATTACAGATTACAACGTCATAGAGCAAGATGAAACAGACAAACTATCTTCTCTTTTGATGCACAACATTTCTATCACAGATAGCGATGATGAGAATAGCATTTCTCAAAAAATTGATTATTTGACTTCTCTAAAAGAATATCTTAATACTTCAATTGATATTGATAGCTTAACAGAACCAGAACAAATAAATTATATTAATATTTTATCAAAAATCAATCGCCAAATAGAAAACTTTGAAATTGCTATTGGAAGGAAAGATATTGAAGCACTCAAAAGAGCTGCAAAACGCTTCGCACTCAAAACTAAAGACCCAATCGGTTTTGTGATTGATTAAGGTCAAAAATACTGAGGGGTCACTCCTACCCTATCAACTTTCATTTTTCAAACAACTTTATCGCTAAATCTCTAATCTCCTCACTTTTCACCAATTGTTGTCGCCATAATTCAGGAATACCGTATTCTTTATACAGTATGCCCGCCAAACCGCCTGCCACTGCGCCTGTTGTGTCCGTATCATCACCTAAATTAACGGCTTTTAAGACCGTTTCTGAATAGCTATTTGATTTCAATAAACACCATATACTGGCTTCTAATGTATGCAGCACATAACCCGAACTGTATATTTCACTTTCTTTAAAATCATAAATAGGTCTTATCTCATATTCACCTATTGGGTTAATCAATAAGCGATGAAAAACGTCTATCTCTTTTTGTTCTGCAATATGGTTATCTTTCAAAAAGGTATTGACCAACTCTTTTGTCTTTTCAAAAACAGTATATTTTTCAATGCCTTCTAATAGCATTTTGGCAAATTCAAGGTAGTAAAAACAAGCGATAATGGAACGAATATGCCCATGTGTTAGGCTTGATACATCGCGGACAATGTTAAATCGTTCTTCAATAGGTTTATCTTTTATGAAAAAAAGCAAAGGCAATATCCGCATT
>JAYVKQ010000324.1:0-2868 GCA_043768285.1 Saprospiraceae bacterium
GTCAAATTTTCTCAAAAAACTTATCCTAAATCTGTGAATACACAGTGTTTTTTACATAGCCTATCAAAAAACCTGTATTATTTTATGACCGATTTTTACGTAACAGCATGAGAAGACCGATTGTAATCTTTTTAACATACTTCCTTTGTACTATTTCCCCCATTACGCACGCCCAAAAAATCGTTGAAGGGCGCGTATATGATGCCGAAACCAATAAACCACTTGGGGGCGTATTGATATTCGCCAAAAATACGGTGAAAACCACAAAGTCTGACCCGTCGGGTAACTATCGCCTCATCATACCCGAAAAAGCCAATATTCTGGTTTTTAGTCTGATGGGCTATGCCAAACAGGAGGTTAATATTAAAGGTATTAGTACTGTGGAAGTTGGTATGCGCAATTTCTTCTCACGTGAGACAGAGAATGTCATTGCCATTGGCACTCGAGATGCTACACGAAAGAAAAATGACAATTATGCAGCCATAGATATTATTCCAGTTGCGGAGATTGTAAAACACACGGGCAACATTGAGTTGAGCCAGCTATTACATTATTTCGCCCCTTCTTTCAATGCCAATCGACAGACAGGTGCTGACCTCGCCGACCATGTAGATCCTATTTCTGTGCGCGGGTTAGGTCCCGACCAAGTTTTATTTTTGTTAAATGGCAAACGTTTTTTGCGCTCGGCTGTGATTAATGTGTTTGGCGCAAAAGGTAGAGGTAATATTAGTTCGGATATTAATACGATACCCGTTTCTGCTATTGAACGCATTGAGGTGTTGAAAGATGGTGCAGCTGCGCAATATGGCTCTGACGCTATTGCGGGCGTTGTGAATATTGTTTTAAAAGCGCAAATAGGAGGTACTAATGGCTCAATCATAAGTGGGAGTAGCTATACAGGTTATGGCAAAACACTGAATTATCAAGGCGTTAAAATATTGCCACGAATAACAGATGGCTTATCCTTCGATGCTAATGCCACTCATGGCTTCAAAATAGGTGAATGTTTGATGACCGTCACGGGTGATTTATATTCTCGAAAAGCTATCGTGCGCCCAAATAATAATGCTTTGTTTTCTGATAAAAACTACCGACAGGAGTTTGGTGATGCCGCTTTATCTGCTCAAAACCTCTATTTTAATGGGCGGTACCCTTTGAAAAATGCCGAAATTTATGCTTTCGGAGGGTTTCATCATCGTCATACAGATGCTGCAAACTGGACAATACCTTCCGATGATACAACAAGAAACGTCTATGAAATTTTTCCAAATGGCTATAACCCCCATTTGGAAACCCATATCAACAATTATTACTTTGTAATGGGCACTAAATCAAAAGTTAAAGGCTGGGATTTTGATATGAGTTATAGTTTGGGCAAAAATAAAGTTAGAATGGCAACCTCTTCAACTTTGAATCCCTCTTTGCGCCAAGCCTCTCCAACTGAATTTGATAACGGACAATATCAATTTGGGCAATTTCTGCTGAACTGTGATATGAGCCGTAAATACACTAAAGTCATGAAGGGATTTAATGTGGCTTTTGGTGCAGAGCACCGTTTCTTAAATTATCGTATTACGGCAGGTGAAGATGCTTCTTGGAAAAATTATTTAATTAAACCACTTATTGTTAAATCGCCAAACGGCGTTTTAGATACCATTCGAAAAATAGGTACTTCGCAGGGGTATCCCGGGGTTAGCTCAGGCGACGCTTTGGATGTCTATCGCTCACAATATGGTTTCTACAGTGATGCGGAGTTATCAATGACCCCTCAATTGATGGTTGCAGGAGCTTTGCGCTACGAAATCTATTCTGATTTTGCGAGTGCCGTAGGTAGCCGCTTGGCATTGCGCTATAAGCCGATCCCTCAGTATTCGGTGCGCTTTTCGATGCAAACGGGCTTTCGTGCGCCCTCATTGGCGCAAATTTATTTTCGTTCCACCATAAATGATGTGGATGCTACGGGTAGTAGTTTTGAAAAAATTATTTTTAACAACCGCAGTGAATTGGCTGGAAAATTGAAAGTGCCGAGTTTGAAAGTTGAGAAGTCACTCAATATAAGTGCGGGTTTCAATTATATTCCTAACGGAAAATGGGGTTTTACTGCCGATTTTTACCGTATTGTGGTTCGTGACCGTATCATCTTATCGGGCACACTGGATCAAAATAATTCTTTAATTGGAGAAGATTTGAGGAAGCGTAATATTGGACAAGCTCAGTTTTTTATCAACGCGCTTCAAACCTGCAACTATGGGGTAGATATTTCATCGTCATACAAAAAAACGATTGGTAAAACTCAATTGGATTTGTCTTTGGTTGGCAATATCAACAGCTTCCCGATTACGGATACCCGTGTAGATGCGGCTTTTAAGGGTTCTGCATCAGAACTTATTACCTTTCGTGAACAGCAATTTATCAAAGCCGCAGCCCCCAATTCAAAGATGCACGGCATTTTTAATATCGTTAGGAATAGGTCTAATATTAATATACACCTATCTTATTTTGGTAAAACAATATATATGTCGCTCGATGAAGGCAATGGTTCTGTGCCGAATGTTTATGAACCACGCTTTCAAACAGATATTAGTTACGGTTTAAGTTTGACAAAAAAAATAGAATGGACGATTGGTGCAAAAAATCTATTTGATGTGTATCCATCTATACAAAGCCCCGATTTGACAGATTCGGGAGGGCAGTGGGAAGGTGTGCAAAACGGCTTCGGGGGTGCATTTTTCTTTTCACGGCTCAATTGGCGTTTTTAGTACATAATCCGGGAAGTTTCATTTGTCATTCCCCAAAGTGAACAATTTTTCTTTGATTTAGGTCAAGGTGAAGTAAATCCACATATGTGAAGCCCTATTATCCAGATGT
>JAYVKQ010000325.1:0-21695 GCA_043768285.1 Saprospiraceae bacterium
GAAATTGAAGACAAAATACTGAGGGGGGGGGTTGATGCAGGGGTCATTATCCACGAAAATAGATTTACATATCAACAAAAAGGTTTGGTGAAGCTGATGGACTTAGGTGAGTATTGGGAGACCACTACTCATATGCCCATTCCTCTGGGCGGCATCGTTGTCAAACGAGATATGCCCCTCCCTATTCAGCAAAAAATTCAACGGGTGATGCAGCGTAGTGTTCAGTATGCGTTTGAGTATCCGCAAGCAAGCCGTGAGTTTGTGGCGCAATATGCACAGGAAATGGACGAAGCCGTCCGCCAACAGCACATAGATTTGTACGTCAATAACTATACGGAAAGCCTCGGCGCGGAAGGATTAGCCGCCATCGAATACCTTTTCAAAACAGCATATGATAAAAAAATTACACCTATTTACACATCTGATTTTTTTATAAAATGATGAGTTATGAATATTTTTTGTTTCTATGAGAAAAATATAATTTCATAAAATGCTATTAATCAAAAAAATATACAAGAATAATTTTTATTATCTAAAAAACATATTATCTTTGTGCATAAATTAAGTATGTTGATAATGTTTTTTAAAAATATTTTTGGCATACTTATTGCTAAGTTTCGTGTGTAAGTTTTGGTTAAAGAATTGTAAAATTCGTTTTCGTGGATGCCAAGGACTCTCCGTCTTGGCATTTTTTTTTGTGCCTACTTTTGCTCTAAATTCTTTTCAAAATATTCCGCATAGAAATCCATTAATTCCCTCAACTCCTCCTTATTCCGATCAGGCAACAACGCCGCCTTTCCCGCTTCTATCAACCCATACCATTTCTTCATATCCAACAAACGCAAATCCCGTTCGTCGTGGCTGTGGTATATGCCACACGTATATACAGGTACAGCTTTCACTTCCGTCAAGAGCGTCTCCCCAGTCGAGTCAGATTTTTCAATAGTCAATTTCAGATAGACTGACAACCGACACCGATTATATATATCATAACCAATAAAATCGCCAAAGGAAAACAGCACAAAACCCCGCTTTTCAGCTTGGATGAACGGACATATAAAATCATAACCCGCCATCGGTTGCACATTGTGCGGATGCCCCCCGAGAATAATATCTACACCACAAGTCGTGAATATTTTATTTATATTCTGAACAGTGTGCCATGCAGGATAAGGCTGATACGCATTACCTGCGTGCAGGCTCAAAATTACTATATCGGCTCCCTTACTCTTTGCTGTCACCACATCATTTTCGATGCGCGTTATATCCACATCAGGACGGTTAAATTCGATATGATTGACCAACCAAGGCTTGTCTTTTGGGTTCGCAAATTTATTCATCGAAAAGGTGTAGGCAATAAAAGCGATGTTGATACCATTTTTTTCTACAATCGTAATATAGTTGCTTTCTGTTTCGTTTCGCGCCGTTCCGATAGCCAATATGTCTTTATTCTCTAAAAAAGCGAGCGTTTCATATACACCCTCCTCGCCCATATCAAGCGAATGATTGTTGGCGGTACTCAGTATATCAAACCCTCTTTTACCGCGTTTCATATACCGATGCCCTACCCTATTGTCTCCATTAAATAAGGTAAACATATCTTCATCAGCATTGAAAAGCATATCATTGAGCATCACCTCTGGCACAAGGGATTTGGGTTGCGCTACATCAATTGGCGTTTCGAGGTTAGCAAAAGTTATATCGGCATCAAAAAAATCATCTGCAATATCGTCCCATAGATGTGTGCAATATTGGGGTTGTATCCACGCGTAGGGCATCAAATCCCCTGCGGCTGTGATGGTTACTTTTTGGGTAGAAATGAAGTCGGAAGGCTTCTGATAGTGAGGGGGGTGCTTTTGGAAAAAATCCACAACAGCCCCATTCACATCATCATAAATGGGCGATTGGTAGTAATATTTATAAGCAAAATACAATAAATCTGCCGTAGAAAAATGGCGCGGGTCGTCATTATACTGAGGGGGTGGCGATTGCCAAGTTTTGCCTTTTAGCCAATGGATGGGCGTGAGTAGTAGGCGTAAAAGGTATATTAAAAGTTTTCCTTTAAACGAGAAGGCTGTGACGGGTGCGTTATATTTAGACATACTGTTAGTTGGTTTTTCAATAAAAAGAGCTGTCATTGCGAGCGCAGCGAAGCAATCTGCCCCATTTACCACGAAATCTTTTCTAAAACCAATGTTTGTAGTTAAATTTAACGAATAGTACCCTGCGAAGTGCCACAGATTGCTTCGCTGCGCTCGCAATGACAGCATTGTTTTATTGAAAAGTCCCTCGAATTGATACTATTCTGTCCTATATTCATCATCAACCTTCTTCGTCCAAGCCGTTCTTTTTTTGAAAAACTTAGTATCCACGACCAACAAGCCGAATGACTCGCCGTCTTCCTTGTCGCGTTTGGCGTGATGCGCTCCGTGTGCGCGTAAAATAGCGCGAGAATAGGCATTGTCCAACAACTTGAACCAATTGAAACGGCGGTGGATATAGACATCGTGAATGAGGAAATATATCAAACCATATATCGAAATGCCGACCCCAATGCAGAGAATTTCCCATGTTTTGGAGTAAGAACCATACATATAGCACAGCATACTCGGCAAGGCATAAACTAAGAAAAAACGGTCATTTTTTTCCCAAAAACCCTCCTTTTCGTGGTGCGGCAGGTGGTGGTCTTCGTGCCATTTCCACAAAAAACCGTGCATCACAAATTTGTGCGTAAACCACGCCATGAACTCCATGCCGACTACGGCAGATAAAATGATTAAAGTGTAATACAACCAAGTTGCCATATCTATTGAATGATGAATTATTGGTGCTCAAAAGGTTTTGTTTTAAAAATAACACATTGATTTTCAATATCTTACAGTGCTTTTCGACAAAGGTTTAGTAAACTGAAAACTATTTTTTTGAAAAAAAATAGTTTTCAGTTTACTAAACCTACGCACGAAACATTTTTACACTATTTACAAAAATCCTTTGAACACTAATGATGATAATGAATAATAATTTTTATAACAGATGTATTTAGTTTTTGTTTAGACTAAAAAAAACCTATACCTTAAACTTATGTTAAAACATTAAAAATGCTTGTAAATACTGAGGGGGTAGCTTATTTTTATCTCAATAATAACTGACGCAAAAATAGTCCGTAAAACACTTATTCTTCACTCTTTTAAACTGATTTGTCATGAAAAAAACACTTTTACCCATTTGTCTTTCTTTTATGTTTATCCTTTCATTATTAGCTCAAAGTCCCACCAAAGAGGCTTTTAACCCTAAGAAATACAGCAAAATGGTCGAAATTGATATAAAAGGGCTTTTCAACAGTGGTCCGGGTAGCAATTTTATCTATCGCACAAAGCACGAAAGCGGCGATTTTGTTTTCGTAGATAGAACCCGTTATTGGCGTTTAGGTCTAAGCATCAATGGCAGTGGTGACCGTAGCGTACCCGACAGAGATGGTATATCAGTCAGAACAGGGCAATCGCATGGTTTTTATTTTTCACCTTCGGCGGGTCACGAAACCATGTTTCATATGGGGCGTTTCAATCTTTTTTATGCCTACATATTAAGCCCCTATTATCAATACATGGATTTGACCAATACCTCAAAGTCGCCCTGTATTGCACATAATGTTGGATTGGCGATTTGGGGTGCGGGCGGTATGCGCTACTATCTGCACGAAAGGTTCAGCCTATCGGTAGAAACAATGCCACTCGGCATTTCAGGCTATTTTAAAAAAGTAAAATATTATGCCTTCTACGACCCTACTACTGGAGTAAGGACAAATATTGAATTTTCTACAAAAGATATGGGTTTTAATGTTGGTCAAAACTGGTTGAGTAGCGTGGGGTTTACGTATCATTTTTGATAATTATTATTTGAAATAATGAGTAGTATTTGCAAATTTTGAAAAAACGCTTATCTTTGAAAACAGTTTGTAATAAATAGGTTACAACTATATCATAGCATACTCTAATTAAACAAAATACCCAATATGTACGAGGTAAAATTAAACATTGAGGAACAGTATCTATCTGTTTTTTTAAAATATTTGGACACACTACAATCTGTCCAAATTGAGAAGGTTATAAAAAAACGGGCGGTTAAAAATGACATATCAAAAAATGAAATGTTGTTAAAAACATTGCCCCCTAACGACCCTCTTAGGCGCGTCATCAAGCCTATAAGAAAAGGCATAAGCCTACAACAAATTTTAACAGAACAGAACTATAAGGGTACAAACTGGGCAAAAATTGACGAAATAGCTGAAAAAATGGATATTCAAGAACCCTTAGAAGAACTTTTAAAACAATTGAAAGAATGAACTACCTATTTGATACCAACTTACTTCTACTCAAATTACGGCAAAATCCTTACTGGAATATCCTTAACGATAAGTACCGTTTTGAGGAAGCCAATAATATGTTATCCATTATATCCGTTGGCGAACTCTACTCACTCGGGTTGCGTAACAAATGGGGAACAACTCGTCTGTCGCAAATAGAAGACCTCCGAAAAGAATTTGGCGAAATAGACATTTATTATGAAGAAGTTATTCAACGCTATGCTCAAATAGATGCTTTTAGCCAAGGTAAATTAGACAAAAAACCACTATTGGGCAGTAGTCGCAATATGGGCAAAAATGATTTATGGATTGCTGCAATCGCTTCAACTTTTGATATGACACTACTAACAACCGATACTGATTTCGTCCATTTGGATAAGCATTTCTTGAACGTTGAGTTAATCGTTCTTTAAAAGGTTCGTACTTAAAAAATATTCCCAAAATATTAGGAAACCCAACCCACCTTCCCTACTTTTAACCCGTCCATAAAATCATTTTTAACGCATTAGCCAGTATCTCCGCTATGAAAAAAAGCACGTTTCTACTCTTGTTCTCACTATGTACTATTTCCCTTTTTGCACAAAAAATCACAGTTAAAGGCTTGATTACCAATGCCAATGGCAAAGAACCATTGATACAAGCCGTTGTCAAAATTGGCGATAAAGCCACAACCACCGATATAGACGGACGCTACGAAATCCAGTTGGATAAAGCGGGTACATACCCTGTTGTGGTCAGTTTTATTGGCTTCGATAACATCGAAAAAAACGTCTCCATTACTGAGGGGGGTACTACTGATATGAATTTTGCCCTCGCCGAAAGCGATAATCTCCTGAATACGACAACTGTAACAGCAGGTAAATTTGAAAAACCCTTGAGCGAAGTCACTGTTTCGCTCGATATTTTGAAATCCCAATTGATTGAAAACGTGAACGCCCGCCGCGTGGATGACGTGCTGCAAAAAGTGCCAGGTGTGAATGTCATTGATGGTCAAGCGAATATCCGTGGTGGCTCGGGTTGGAGTTATGGCGCGGGTAGCCGTGTATTGCTACTCATTGACGATATACCCGCCCTACAAGCCGATGCTGGTTTTCCAAATTGGACAGATATTCCTGTAGAAAATATCGAACAAATCGAGGTCATGAAAGGTGCAGCGTCTGCCCTTTATGGCTCTTCGGCTATGAATGGCATCATCAATATCCGCACAGGTTTTGCTAAAGCCGAACCAGAAACAAAAGTGGCAACCCAATATACCGCCTACCTCGCGCCCAAAGACCCCGCTAAAAAATGGTGGACAAAAACGCCTTACGAATACTCGGGCAGCATCAACCACAAGCAAAAATTTGGCAATTTTGACTTCGCAGGCACACTGTTTTATTTCAATCAAAACAGTTATAATAAAGATTGGTACAATAAATTTGGGCGTTTTAATACCTCCATGCGCTATCGAATTACCGATAAATTTGTCATCGGTGTGAATGCCCTCTACAACGGTGGCAATGCTCAAAACTTTTTCTATTGGGCTAATAGTACCAACAAAGCCTACATCGGTACGCCGTCCGCTATATCGACAACAACAAGTAAAATACGCTATAATATTGACCCATATATCAATTATTTTGATAAATATGGCAATCGTCACAAGATATTGAGCCGCTTTAATAGTATTGATAATAAATTGGGTAACAATTCAAACGCTTCTGATTTGCGCTACGGCGAATATCAATTTCAAAGGCAAATGAAGACATTAGTTATTACAGCGGGTATTGTTGGTACACAATCTTCTGTCAATGCCAAGCTATACAGCGATACGACTTTTACAGCCAACAACCTCGCGGGCTACGTGCAAGCAGATTTGAAAATAGGCAAACTCAATCTATCGTCTGGATTTAGATACGAGCGCAATACTATCAATGGACCTAAATTGGTGCGCTACTCTGCCTTCTTGCCACCTGAAGCTACGCCCAATGGTGGCAAACTACAAGAAGCCAAGCCCGTATTCCGCATCGGTGCAAATTATCAAGTCGGTAAAGCGACCTTTTTGCGCACATCATGGGGGCAAGGCTACCGATTTCCGACCATTGCCGAAATGTTTATTTCAACCGTCGCGGGTAGTTTGCCCGTTATTCCCAATCCTTTCTTGACTTCTGAAACGGGCTGGACGGCAGAATTGGGGGTGAAACAAGGCGTGAAAGTAGGTGGGTTTTATGGCTACGTGGATGCAGCGATATTTCAATCAGAATATACCAATATGATGGAGTTTCAAGCGAGTAAAAAAGTATTGGGTTTTCAGTCCCAAAACTCGGGTGATACACGCATCAAAGGCTTTGAGGTGAGTATGGCAGGACAAGGCAAAATTGGCGACATA
This sequence comes from Saprospiraceae bacterium, assembly GCA_043768285.1. Lineage (GTDB taxonomy): Bacteria > Bacteroidota > Bacteroidia > Chitinophagales > Saprospiraceae > JAAFJT01. The sequence continues at coordinate 6,732 of JAYVKQ010000325.1, forward strand.
ACACCTTCATTATTAATCGGTTATACCTATATTGACCCTAAATACAAAGTGTTTACAACCGCCTTAGACGATGCCTCTTCGGTGGATTACAATGTGTTGAAATACCGTTTCAAACACAATTTCAAATTTGATTATGAAATGTCGTACAAGGCATTAAGTCTCGGAGCAGCCATTTTATACAACAGCCGCATGGAAGCCGTAGATAGGATTATCGAATTGGCAGTACCCGAAACGAAAGAATATCGCCAACGCAACGCCACAGGTTTTATGACGCTTGATATTCGTTTTTCTGTAAAACCAATTGAAAAATTGAAAATATCCATCATTGGGGCTAATATATTAAATGAGGAATATACGTATCGCCCTGGGTTGTTGGAGCCGCCGCGTAATGTGCAGGTTAGGGCAGATTTTAAGTTTTAGTCGTTTATTGGTATCACAAAATGTGATACCATCCAAAAGTTACTTTGGAGTAGAAAACCTTTGAAAAACGGACGAATAGTGCAGCACACCGCAATATTATTACATAGTTTCGGTGCTATGCACCTTAGTTCCCTACAAATATTAAGGTGCTCTGCACCTATGACCTTAGAGATTTAAAATTAGAAAAAGGTGCAGAGCACCGCAATATTTGTAGAAATCCTACGAAAATCGGACGAAAGGTGCAGAGCACCGCAATATTTGTAGAGAAACATACACATTTTTTTACTGGTGCAGCGCACCATAACTTTAAATCAATGGCAAATACATATACACAACTATACATTCATTTGGTATTCTCTCCTAAAAATAGAGAGGCCCTAATTAAAAAAGATTGGAAAGTAGATTTGGAAAAATATATTACAGGTATTATTCAAAACCATAGGCATAAACTACTGGCGATTGGTTCTATGCCTGACCATATCCACATTTTCATTGGCTATAATATCAATCAACTTATTCCTGATTTAGTAGAAAATATAAAAACATCAAGCAACGCATGGATTAAAGAAAATAGGTTATCAAAATTCAAGTTTGAATGGCAAAAGGGATATGGTGCATTTTCCCATTCTCGCTCGCAATTAGATAGTGTCGTGCAGTATATTCTAAATCAAGAAGAACATCATAAGAAAAAATCCTTTAAAGAAGAGTATTTAGAAATGTTGCGTAAAAATGATATTGACTTCAAAGAAGAATATGTTTTTGAGTTTTTTGATGATATTCTGATTGAAGGCTAAATATATCGGTGGTATGTATTTTCACAAAAAATCATCAAAAAATGACATACAGTCTAATCGAAATTTTCAATGAAATAGTCAAGGAATATCTTGTGCCTTATTTCAAATCAAAAGGATTTAAAAAGCAAAATCTGAATTTTTATAAAGAAGAAAAAGGGTTAACGTTTTTGATTAATTTCCAAAAAAGCACGTCAAATTCTGTTGATTATGTGCGTTTTTATATCAATTGTAGTATTTATTCCGCAGAGGTTACAAGTACAATTGGAGAAGACGTTTTGCCAAATCCGAAACATTATGATTGTTTATTTAACGAGCGTTTTGAGCGCATTACAGGTTCTAAAAACCAAGAATTTGAGCTTTTATCAAGTCATGAAAAGTCAAAAACAATATTGGTAAATGACGTGATAAACGAATTGGATAAAGTCCTTGATTTTTTTTCGACAATTAATTCCAATGATGATTTAGTGGATACATGCATTGAAGGAGACACATATTTTTGGAGGCAATTATTCACCTATTTAGCTATTAAAAAAGATATAAAACGTCTTGATAAATATATTGAACGTTATGGTGATATTTTCAAAGGAGATAAACGGCAGCAATGGTTTGAGACTGAAATTAATATCATTTTAAGGGAAAATAGTATTGAACCTATGAAATTTAAAGCGGAATAGCCCCCTCAGTATTTTACCTTTTTTTTAAACAATTAATATGATACAAAGCATAAAAAACACCGAACAGGAAGAAAATTATTGGACAACTCGCTACACTGAACAGCTAACAGGTTGGGATATTGGCGCACCGTCCGAGCCTTTAAAAACCTATATTGACCAACTGGATAATAAGGATTTGAGCATCTTAGTCCCTGGTGCGGGTAATGCGCATGAAGCAGAATACCTATTTCATCAAGGCTTTAAAAACGTGTTTGTGATGGATATATCCCCCATACCCCTCAGTAATTTTAAGGAAAGAAACCCCACATTTCCAGATAATCAGTTGATAGAAGCCAATTTTTTTGAGCACATCGATCAGTATGATTTGATATTAGAACAGACCTTTTTTTGCTCGTTTTTACCTACCAAAGCTAATCGCAAATTGTATGGTAAAACAATGGCAAAACTATTAAAACCTCAAGGCAAATTAGTGGGCGTTTGGTTTGATATACCCCTTATTAAAAACACCGACAAACGCCCTTTTGGAGGAACAAAAGAAGAGTACTTGACCTATTTATCGCCTTTTTTTCAGCTTAAAACCTTTGAAAAATGTTATAATTCCATAAAGCCAAGAGCGGGGCAGGAGTTGTTTGGGATTTGTATTAAAAAATAACAAATCGCTTGACTATCTATTTGATAATCAAGCGATTGCCTTATACTGAGGGGGTATTCAAAACTATTTTTTTAAAGCCATTACTTTATAATAAACAGGCTTTGGTTTGAGTTGCCTATCAAAAAACAAAGGATAATTTGTTCTGCCTTTGATGGGCCAACCATTGAGCCACGAATGACCATCGTGTACGCCCCAAAAAGTGACACGACTGATTTTATCTTGATGCTTTATAAACACCTTAAAAAGAGCTTCATAACGAGCAGTTAATTTCATTTGCATACTATCGGGCAAACCTGTCGGATAGGGGTTCATGTAGGGACTGCCTTCAAAATTTTGGCTTATTTCTGCGCCTTTCAAATCCCACGGATTGGGCAAAGTGGTAATATCCAACTCCGTCAGCATTACTTTTAAACCCATATTAGCATATTCGATAATGCTTTGTTCAATTTCTTCAACGGGCGGTCCATTGAGGCTCCAATGTCCTTGTATGCCTACGCCATCAATGCGCACACCGCTTTTTTTCAGTTTTTTGAGGAGCTCAATAGCCCCTTTGCGCTTTGCTTTTTGCTCGATATTGTAATCGTTATAGTATAGTTCAGCTTTGGGGTCAGCTTTTTGAGCCAATCTAAAAGCGGTTTCGATATAGCCTTCACCCAATATGTCTAAAAAAACGGACTTACGCAACGTACCATCTTCGTTCAAGGCTTCATTCACGACATCCCAACCTTTTATTTTACCCGCATATCGACCCGCAACGGTCTGAATATGGTCTTCCATAAACCGCATCAAACTGTCTTTACTCTGCATTTTTTGAGCAAAAGGCGATAATTGGCTGTGCCATATGAGCGTATGCCCGTACATATCCATCTTGTATTTTTCGCCAAATGCTACAAATTGGTCGGCTTGTGTAAAATCATAGCGATTGGCTTCGGGATGAATGACAGCACTTTTCATCACATTTTCGGGCGTAATGGCGTTAAATTCCCTTACAATCAGTGCTGTTACAGAGGGGTCTTTCTCTTGAAATTGGCTGACATTCAAAGCCGTTCCCATCTGAAAATCATTCTTGAATGTTGATTTCAAAGACACCTCTATGGCACTCGACTGGTTTTGATTGGCAGTAGAACCACAACCATAAAGCACTAAAACAATAAGCATTAAGCAAAAACTAAATTGTCGCATGATTACTGATTTTGTTAAAAAATTAGTGAAAATGGTAGTGATTTAAAATATATGCTGTAAAAAAACGTGCGACCTCTACGAGGTCAGTAAATACTGAGGGGGTACTTTTCTATAAACATGTGATGCCTAACGGCATCATTTCTTATAGCTCATGATGCCGTTAGGCATCACATGTTTATAGAATGAATAATGATTTTCAATTTTTGACCTCGTAGAGGTCGTACGTTTTCATAGCATCCATGCTGTATCGCTACCGTAAAAATTAGTGCTATTAGTGGCTGTGTAGTTCAATTAATATTGTGGTGAAATATCTCCAATATAAGGATTTATAGTACGAATATGCCCCTTTTTATCATATTCTATTTCAGACATTTTGATAGAACGCAAATGCGTAATACCTTCCGATAGCGTAGAATCGTGGTAAAAAAGATACCATTTCCCCTTAAATTTGCAGATAGAATGGTGCGTAGTCCAACCCAAAACGGGGGTCATAATGTACCCACCATACGTGAAGGGACCATATGGATTGTCGCCAATGGCGTAGCATAAAAAATGAGTATCGCCCGTAGAATATGAAAAATAGTATTTCCCATTGTACTTGTGCATCCAAGACGCTTCAAAAAAACGGTGTTCGTTATCCCCCTCAGTAAAAGGCTTTCCATGTTCGTCTAATATCAATACATCGCGCGGTGGCTCTGCAAATTCAAGCAAATCGTCCGTCATACGCGCCATTTTTGGGCACAGTGCAGGCTCGTTTTTATCTGGCAATTCGTTGGTTTCGCTGTATATATTGTTGCGGTATTTTTGCAATTGTCCGCCCCAAATACCACCGAAATACATATAATATTGCCCATCATCGTCTGCAAAAACGGCAGGGTCAATACTATAGCTTCCTTCAATTGCCGTTGGCTCTGGTATAAATGGTCCCTCTGGACTATCCCCAATCGCTACCCCAATTTGAAAAATGCTATCGTGTTTTTTTGCAGGAAAAAAGAAATAGTATTTACCATTTTTATACGCTGCATCAGGCGCCCACATTTGCCTTTCTGCCCATGCCACATCTTTAACATGAAGCGCAACGCCACAATCTACTACTGGTTGCCCAACAGCATCAATCCGAATGACATGGTAATCTTCCATCCCAAAATGATCGCCATTATTATTGAATGGAATACCCGCTTCAATATCATGCGACGGATACAAATAGAGCTTTCCATCAAATACATGAGCCGATGGGTCGGCGGTATAGATATGCTCAACTAAAGGCTGCGATATGGCTTTTTGCCTGTATTCAGCTATGTTTTTTACTTTTTCTTCCAAAATAAATATTTTTTTTAAAAGGGGATACCCCTCAGTATTTATCGTATCTTAATGACTAATTTTTTCTAATTTGTACTCAAATAAGTCCATAGTAATACCTTTTTTCGTTTTTTCGGTTGATACATTTCGTTTAATAATTTTTACAGGATAGTTAAAATTATCTAATTCAATGATTGTCTTGTCATCATCATTATATTCTTCATCATCATTATCAACGCCCCAATTATCGTCTGTTTTCTTCAAAATATCGGCTAATTCTGTTGTAAAGGTCTCAAATACTGTTGCGCCTTTTGTTTTATCTTCAGAGATTTCAAATACCTTGTTTCCGTTCTTTTTTGATATAACACTGACTTGTAAATACATACTCATTTCTCTTTTTGTATCGGCTGTATCTGTCAGTTTAATTTGATATTTTAACGTGTCTTTGTTTGGTATTAACTGATTGTATAGTTGATGAAACATCTCCAAATCATTTGTCAAAAACGATTGAACCGCTTTACAATCTTTCATTCTGTTTGGATAATCACTAAAAAAATATACGTCTTCATTTTTTTGTTTCAATAAATCAATACTTTCCTGTAAATCAGGAATAAGATGTTTTTGCAACTCAGAACAGTTAGTGATTTTAATATTTGTTCCATTTCTATCTGTTTGATATGCTACTTCATAAAAATCTTTTATGCGCGGATTATTGGGAATAGCCTTTTTAGAAAATACTTGCTGTTGGTATATCTCTTTACCAATTTTTGCTATTTGAAATATAGCTGTGTCATTAATACTTTGTACTTGATGAATTATCTTAGACAATAACCGTTTATTGGCTGTTGTATCGCCGTTTCTGATAACCAAATCAATACGTGAAAAATTAAAGGTATCTGGTTTACCCACTACCCACTTTGGCATTAGTTTATATGGTTCGCCTTGGCTTTTATATATCAAAGTGTCCGATTTATAGCCTTTTTGTGAAAATAATAAAATCGGACAAAGGCATAAAAAAATGTATGTGTAATAATGTTTTTGCATATTTTTTTTTAATATTATGTTTTAATTTCATATTTTGAGAACGTTTAAAGTTCTCCAAACATGAGGTCTATTCTAATTATTGGCTCTTTGGCAAATTTTGTGGAAAAATACTGAGGGGGTAGGTGTCAGACGCTTTGGAAGCGTCTGACACCTTGCGAATGCGCAACATTTGTAATGCCCTCACAAAAAATGTCAAAGAACCAAATTATTTCCTCCTTTCCGCCAATTCTTTCTCTATTTGGCTTTCCTTATTTTTATTGATTTCATAAAAAAACATAAGACACGCACCTGCAATAAAAAATAAGGAAGGGTAAACACTTACCAAAAGCTTAATGCCTTGCACAGTATCGGGTGCTTGGCTGGGCAAATCTGCATTGTAATTATAATGCGCCAATAATGCCCCTACTAATGCGCCGCCAATACTCAACCCGACTTTCAAACCAAATATCATGGCTGAAAAAATGATAGCCGTAGCACGGCGGTTGTTTTTCCATTCCGAATAATCGGCAACATCGGCAATCATTGCCCAAAGTAACGGTATTGTGATGCCATAAAAAAAGCCGTGCAAAATTTGAGAAGCTATAACCAAACCTACGGACTCGGGGCTGAAAAAATTCAACGCCAATACAAATAGCGTAGAAACCACTAAAGCATAACCGAATACATCGCGTTTACCATATTTATCAGCAAGCGGTTTTGAAAACATAATACCGATAATCATAAATATAATACCTCCTGCATTGAAAATACTAAACGCCGAAGATGCCGCATCGTCAAGATAATTGGGACTATCAAAACCCCAACTGACCAGAAAATCACGGATAGACTGTTGGTTCATATAATTTTTGAAAAAATAGATATATGAACCGCCTTTCATCGCCAACGTGATGAATACTAATATGGTTAAAAATAGCATAATTATCCACGGCTTGTTGCGTGTGAGGTCTGTCAAATCTTCGCCAATGGTAGATTTTTGCTCGGCAGTTGGTACAATGCGCTCTCTTGTAGTCAAAAAAGTAATAATGCAACATATTACTGCCACAACTGCAAAAATGCCCACAGCCATTTTGAAACCCAACGGTTTGTCGCCGCCACCCAAATACAAAACCATAGGCAACAACAAAACCTGAGTCACAAACTGCGCCACCATCACTGCCACAAAACGATAAGACGATAAGCTGTTGCGCTCGTTCATATCGCCCGTCATCACACCACTCAAGGCAGAATAGGGTAAATTATTGGCAGAATACATAATAACCAAGAAAAAATACGTGACAAAAGCATACGCCACTCTACCACCTTCACTCAAATCGGGTGTGCTAAACGCCAAAAAAGCACTGATCCCAAAAGGCACCGATGTCCACAATACCCACGGACGAAATTTGCCCCAACGGGTAACAGTTCTATCGGCTATGACACCCATAACGATGTTGAAAAATGCGCCAAAAAACCCGCCAATCAACATCACAGAAGCGGCTTTTGCGGGAGGAATTTTAAAAATATCAGTATAGAAAAAAGCTAAAAAAGTCATTAAGGTTTGGAAGACCAGATTAGCGGAAAGGTCGCCGAGGCTGTACCCAATTTTTTCTTGAACAGAGAGCTTGTGCGATGTAGTGGACATTTTAATTTTAATTGACAGGCATGATAAAAAGTCGTTTTTCATTGTCTTGACAAAGGAAATAAAATTTGTTCTGTTTTTTTTATTTTATTTTCGTTTTTGAAAAAATGAAATGTCGCGCTTCGATTTTATCCATAAAGAAAAAATATATACTTACTCCAAAATTCCTAAAGAGAGTGTATATTTATGGAAAATTGTATTGCAATATTCGCCATAATGCCGAAGCGATTGTATGTTTGCAGCAACAATATTTCCGATTATTATTGCATCGTTCCTTAACTGTACTTTAACCAATAATTGTTTTTAAAAACCGTACGTATGAAAATTACATTACCCGTCGCTCTGTTATTGACGATTATATTCAGTTGCGTAAAACTACCCTATGCCGATACCAACAAAAGCTATCGCCAACAAGCCAGCAATTACGCCAAACTATTGAGCCAATATCCTCTGAAAGACAGCGTGGGTTTGCCATATCCCACTGATTGGGTCGGTACAACCAATTTTAATATGCGCAAACCCAATATTGTCATCATTCATCACACGGCGCAGAACAGTTGTGAACAGACCTTGAAAACCTTTACGCTACCCCGCACTTCGGTCAGTGCGCACTATGTGATATGCGAAAATGGCACAGTGCATCATATGCTCAACGATTATTTAAGGGCATGGCACGGAGGCGTGGCGCGTTGGGGTAATGTGCAAGATATTAACTCCGCCAGTATCGGTATTGAGTTAGATAACGATGGTTTTGAGCCTTTCAAAGAAGCCCAAATCAACAGTTTATTATTGTTATTGGAGCGTTTGAAAAGGGCGCATGGTATCCCTGTCGCCAATTTTATTGGTCACGCGGATATTGCGCCGACCCGCAAAAACGACCCAAATGTCACTTTTGATTGGCAATTATTGTCGCAAAAAGGTTTTGGTTTGTGGTACGATGATACAACGGGCGTACAATTGCCCTTGCATTTCAATACGTTACAAGCCTTACGGATTGTTGGGTACGATGTTCGGGATAGCACGGCGGCTTTCACGGCGTTTAAACGGAAGTTTTTGAAACAGGATAAGAGTAAGGTTTTGACAGAAGGGGATAAGAAGATATTGCTCAATATTATGCAGAAATCTATGTGACCCCTTTTTTCATATACCATAAATATATATATTTCAAAACACCCCCTCAGTATTGGGGCATTAAAAAAAGAAAATCTACCTTTGCATTCCGTAACTACATTCTCAATTGGTTATACAGTTACAAGGTTACAAAGTTGTTTAATATTTTAACTTAAACGATTGATAACCAATAACTTAATAACACAATTTTTATAAAAAATCTATGGCTAAATACATTTTCGTTACGGGCGGTGTCACTTCTTCATTGGGCAAAGGCATTATTGCCGCTTCGCTCGCCAAGTTGCTTCAAGCACGCGGTCTTTCCGTCACTATTCAAAAATTCGACCCTTATATCAACATTGACCCCGGTACGCTCAATCCGTATGAGCACGGCGAATGTTATGTCACCAACGATGGTGCAGAGACCGATTTGGACTTAGGGCATTACGAGCGTTTTTTGAACGTGCCGACCTCACAGGCGAACAACGTCACGACGGGGCGCATTTATCAAACCGTTATCAACCGTGAGCGCGAGGGGGCATATCTTGGCAAAACGGTGCAAGTTGTGCCGCATATCACCGATGAAATCAAGCGTCGGATGCTCCTCTTGGGACAAAGCAACGAGTTTGAAATCGTCATTACTGAACTCGGTGGCACAGTAGGCGATATTGAAGCCTTGCCCTATCTGGAAGCCTTGCGCCAATTGCGTTGGGAACTCGGTACAGACAATTGCTTGGTCGTGCACCTGACATTGATACCTTATTTGAAGGCGGCGAAGGAGTTGAAAACCAAACCCACGCAGCACTCTGTCAAAGAACTTTTGACGGCGGGTATTCAACCCGATGTCTTGGTTTGCCGTACTGAACATGCTATTAGCATGGATATTCGCCGCAAATTGGCTTTGTTTTGCAATGTTGAAGTCGGTTCGGTTATAGAAGCGATTGATGCCGATACGATATATGATGTACCAATTTTGATGCTCAAAGAGCGTTTAGATAGTGTTGTTATTTCAAAATTACGCTTGCCAGACCGCCGTGAACCAGAACTACAAAAATGGAAAGAGTTTTTGGGCAAATTGAAAAACCCTTTGCGCGAGGTAAAAATAGGTTTGGTTGGCAAATACAACGAATTACCTGATGCCTATAAATCCATCTATGAAGCCTTTATTCATGCAGGAGCGATGAACGAATGTACCGTAAAAGTTGTGCCTATTCATGCCGAAGAATTGGAAAATGCAAAGGCGAATATGCAGACTATTTTAGGGCATTTAGACGGTGTTTTAGTCGCGCCCGGTTTTGGCGAAAGGGGAATTGAAGGCAAATACGCCGCGATTAAATATTGTCGTGAAAGTAAGTTGCCGTTCTTTGGTATATGCTTGGGTATGCAATCGGCAGTCGTAGAGTTTTCGCGTAATGTATTGAATATCAATGATGCAGCGAGTACAGAAGTTGCGCCCAATACCGCAAATCCCGTGATTGACCTTATGGCAGAACAGAAACAAATTACGGCAAAAGGTGGGACAATGCGCTTAGGGGCATATGCTTGTGATATTAAGAAAAAATCTAAAGCCTACGAAGCCTATAAAGACACTTCCATTCAAGAACGCCACCGTCATCGTTGGGAGTTTAACAACAAGTATTTGAAGCAAATTGAAGAAGCGGGTATGGTGGCTACGGGCATTAATCCCGAATCGGGCTTGGTAGAGATTGTCGAAATTCCGAGTCATCCGTGGTTTGTGGGTGTGCAATATCACCCTGAGTTGAAAAGTACAGTTGAAAATCCGCACCCGTTGTTTGTTGCTTTTGTAAAGGCTTGTTTGAAGCGAAAATAGGGGGAAATACTGAGGGGGTGCTTCCAAGTTAAGTACCCTCGTTTATGTTGTCATCAGTTCATAATGCTCACTCGGAGCATTTGTTTTTACATCTTGATTTTCATTAAAAACACCCGTTTCTATGATTGCCTCCCCAAGCATTTCAATAACAGGAGCTGATACTGAATTACCAACAAGTTTCATCCAACGCGCCCGTTGTGTTGGCAAAATGTAATCTTTCGGAAATCCTTGAATTTTACAGGCTTCCTCTTTAGTTATTCTACGATATTGACCTTGTTTATAAATTTCATTCAAAAATTTTTCCTTATATTCTTCTTCGTTTTGTGCGTCTATGTCTTTGAGTGCTATGAAATCATTGGTATCACTTGCAACCAAAGTTGGGAAAATATTAGAACTTGGTAGAAAAATACGGTTTACACCAAATAAACCAGTGCTTATTTTAGTGTTTTTAAAATCGTATCTAATCTCATTGCAAGCAATACTACCTTTATTCTTTAAATCATTTATTGTTTTTGAAATTGGTATTTTCTTGATTTTTATTGTTTTATTATTCTTTATTCTATCTACGTTTAAAATATCCCCATTGGCACATTCTAATATTGAAAGTTCATCTTGGCTTAAATCTTCCTCTAAATCACTAATTATTTTATATTGATATTCTTCTTCTTTTAAAATATTCAAATGAACTAAACCTTGTAGGTCATTTAATGTGATTGAGTTATCTAATGCTTGAAAATGAGCTAATGACAAAGGATTGCCATCTAACTGCCCATAAGCACTTTTTCTTCTGTTTTTTAATAAAAGATAACAGATATTTTTCTGAAAATCAGTTGTATCAATAATATCCCATGAGTGAATTGTGGAGTGACCGTTACGCAAATCATTAAATAAAAAATAATCGTTAAACCCTTTGTTATTGGATAAACTCATACTTCTTTTTACTATAATCTCGCCGAATAAATCCCTTTGCACATACTCATTGTCAATCTGAAGGGTATTCTTTTTTACATCTTGCAAAATATCAGAAAGTCGAACTTTATTTTGTAACGGTTCTGGCAGTTGAAATTTTCCATAAAAGTATTCTTCTAAAAAACCTATGATGTATATGCGAACTCGATTTTGAGGAACACCATAGTCATAAGAATTGAGAACGTAGTAATTTGCAGAATAGCCCGCCTCCTTTATTCTTTCTAATATATAATTTAAGGCTTGTTGGTTTCTGGGATCAACCAAACCTTTGACATTTTCAAAAATAAAAGCCTTTGGTTTAGATTGATTTAAGAGATAAATAGTATCGTTCCATAATTGCCCCCTGTCATCGTCAAAACCTAAATTGCGACCTGCAATTGACCAACTTTGGCAAGGTACACCACCCGTTAACAAGTCGTGCTTAGGTAATTCTTTTATCTTTGTAATATCGCCCAGATTATAAGATACATCTTCATCAAAGTTCGTGCAATACGTGTGGATAGCATCTTTATTTATCTCACTAAAATTCAAGCACTTACCCCCGAGATTATTCAACGCAAGTCGAAATCCGCCAATACCTGCAAAAAGGTCAATAAATGTAAATGAATTATTATTTTTATTCATATTTTAATTACGCTATTTCAGTATATTATCTTTATTATTGGTTGGAGGTTCTATTTCCAAAAACTCTCGATAAATACGTTCTCGGTATTCTTTCCCCAAAAGATTAATTTCAGTAATAAAGTTTTGATAAGTTCCTTTGCCGCCTATTAAATCCCAAAACTCATTGCCAATTAGAACAGTTTTGTCTTTTTGCATATTAAACCATCGCATTGGAAAACTCCATTTATAATTCTCTTTTTTAACATAAGGATTATAAGGCAAAGCATAAAAAGCTGCCGTTATTTGTAATGGCTCCATTGCAAAGAGTTTGAATATTTTCTCTTTACTTACTTTGGTTTGGTCACTATTAGGTAAAGGACCTTTTAGCTCAAACGCATATTTTTCGCCTGTCTTCTCATTTTCAACATAAATATCGCATATGACCGTCACAGGTATCGGTTCGCCTTTCCCTTCTAAAATATAAGCAATTTCTTTATCCCAATCTGGTTTCTGTTTAGCTACATCTTTGGACGTATGTTCAAGTTTATTGAGTGTTTCTTGAATTCTTCTGAGGCGTTCTGTCGAAACGGTGCCTTCAATCGCATGACCCATGATACATTTCCCATGTGCTTCGGTTGCTACAACACTTGCTAATTTTTCCCAAACTTTGCCAAAAGGTGTTACAAAACGACGCTCGAAATGAGACCCTTTAAAAATTTCATCAGGCACTAAAGCGGCATATAGTGGTTTGCTGGAATGATGTTCTTCTTTTACAAAAGGGTCTTCTTCTAATACGCGAACCATAACCCTATCCATCATCGTGCTTACAACCTCTTTAATTGCAGCTGTAACTCTTTCTTGTTTATTCATTTTTAATTTTTATCCAACAAAAGTATGATTTTATATACTTTAACTTGCATTTTTATCTCAATTAATGTCAATAATTGTAGTAACGCCCCTCTGTAAAAGTATTCATTATCTTCGAATATGCTACTTTGTTTTATTGCTCTGAAATTTTTTTCATCTCATCAAAAAGTGCCCTAAAGCAATTTGCCGACGTATTCCCCTCCTTATTACTATAAAACTCTCTCATAAAACTATCTGCCCCAGTCCATATCGTTTGCACCATGCCTTGATAGCGATTTTTCAAATGGATATTTGACGCGGCTCTAAAACGCACTATGTCTTGGGCTTGCGATATAGCTACTGAGGGGTTTCGCCACGGGCAAGTTAGCACTTTGAAGCCTTTCATGGCGAAATATACTGCCGTTTGGACGGGTCTTTCGTAGTGCCAATCACATATCACTATGTCTTTCGACATCAAATCAATGGCGCGGTGGGTATTGTTAAAACTGCCTTCCCACAGACCAATGCCTGTTGTTTTGCCGTCAATAAGGCGGTCGCCCCAAATCCAGAGGTTTCTATTTTTTAATGCTAAATGATTTTGAATTTTATTGACTTCGTTGGCAAATAACTCCGCTTTATCTCTGCCACTACAACGGGGGCATTTATCATCGCCGATGTAAAAAACCTCGTCCATACCTGCATGGAAGGCATCGGTTTCAAAGACATCACAAATCTCGTCAACTAAAGCAAAAACGACTTTATGTACCTCTGGGTGCAATGGGCAATAGCTTTTACAATACAAGCCATCGGCATTGGGCCAGACGTATTTTTCGGGCATTTTGACATGGGGCGTTTCATCAAATTGGGGATACACGCTCAGTAATCTCGTTGTTTTAGATGCCCACGATTGATGTCCTAACAAATTGATTTGTGGTATCACCTGCATTTTATGCGATTGGCAAGCGGCTACTAATTTTTTAACATCCGTTTTTGATAGCGCAATACTATCCCTCAATTCGGGATGACTTTCGTATTGATAGCCATAATCCACGCGCAAAATGAGCGTATTTACCCCACGCGGAGCCAATTCTTCATTGATAAAACGGATAAATGTATCAAGACCTGATGGTTTTGGTGCTGCAATGCAGAAACCACGTATAGGGAATATACTATCAATCGGTGTTTGCGCCAAAAGGCTGTTGATACTGAGGGGTAGTAAAAAAGCGATGATCAGGTAAGCGGATAGATTTTTCATTGTTTGCATAATTTTTCTCATGTAAAAAAATGGATGTAGATACGATTGATGTATTATGTAACGCAGAAGAAATAAGTTGGTCAAATGTACCGTCGAATTCATTCGACGGGCTGCGTAAATCATTGGTTACCAACGCCTCCATCGAATAAATTCGACGGTACATTTGACCAACTTATTATTTACTCGTTACTATGGTTTCAAAGATGGTATTTATTTTTAAATATTCATGTTATTGGTCTATTTTTTCGATGAAATGGCGTTATAAAACGGGTATATAGACCTCTCCTTTACTTAACAATCGCGCAGTTCGCATTACCCCAGATTTTTCAATAACTAACTGATTATCAATTATTTTCGTTTCTAAATTAACTGTAAATTCACCAGTTGGATGTTCAATTGAATATTTATTTCCTCGTTTCAATATTTTAATATTTTCAGCAATCGAATTCGGTAAAACACAAGCGGTTGCTACAGTAACAGCCGCCAAAACGCCAATGGCATCATGGCAAACGTGCGGGATAAACATGCGTGTATTCACGATACCCCCCTCAGTATTTGGGGGCGAAATAAGGCACATTTTAGGAATTGATTGATTTGAAACATCGCCTAAATTCATCTTATATCCTATCTGTAAGCGGATACTTTCTAATTGTTTTTTTAAATCAGC